>JALORM010000034.1 GCA_025458985.1 Paracoccaceae bacterium
GAGGACCTGGGCGAGGTGCCCGGCCCCAGCCTGCCCGGCGCCGCCGGGGCGGACCGGCCGCACCGCCGGGTGCGGATCACCCTCTCCTGGCCGCTGGCCAATACCGGCCCCAGCCTGCCCAACATCCTCGCCACCGTTGCGGGCAACCTCTTCGAGTTGAACTGCGTCGCGGGGCTGCGGCTCAGTGCGCTGCGCTTCCCGCCCGAGCTGGTCGCCGCCAGCCCCGGCCCCGCCTTCGGGATCGAGGGTACGCGCCAGCTGAGCGGGGTCAGGGGCCGGCCGCTGATCGGCACCATCGTCAAGCCCTCCATCGGGCTTTCGCCGCCGATGGCGCGGTCTGCCCCTTCGACGCCCGGGTGCGCGCGGTGATGGAGGTCGTCAACGCCCACGCCGACCGGACCGGCCGCAAGGTGATGTACGCGTTCAACCTGACCGGCGAGGTCGACGAGATGCGCCGCCGTCATGACCTTGTGGCCGAGCTTGGCGGCACTTGCGTCATGGCCAGCGCCAATTCCGTCGGGCTGACGGGGCTGCTGGCGCTGCGCCGCCATGCGCGGCTGCCGATCCACCTGCACCGCAATGGGTGGGGCTATCTTTCGCGTCACCCCGCGCTGGGGTTCGACTACGCCGCGTGGTCGGCGCTGTGGCGGCTGGCGGGGGCCGACCACCTGCACGTCAACGGGCTGAGGAACAAGTTCTGCGAGCCCGATGACAGCGTGATCGCCTCGGCCCGTGCGCTGCTGACGCCGCTTTCCCCCGCCGATCCGGCCACTGCCATGCCGGTCTTCTCGTCGGGGCAGTCGGCGCTTCAGGCGCACGGCACCTGGGCGGCGCTGGGCACGCCGGACCTGATCTTCGCGGCCGGCGGCGGGATCATGGGCCACCCGATGGGGCCGGGGGCCGGTGTGCGTTCGTTGCAGGATGCCTGGGCCGCGGCGATGGCGGGCGTGTCGCTGGAGGCCGCGGCGAAGGACAGCCCGGCCCTGGCCGCCGCCGTCGCGACCTATAGCTAGGCGGCAGCAGCGGCCCGCCGGCGCGACGGCCGCCGCGCGGCCAGCGCCAGGACGAGGATCACGGCCACGCCCTGCACCAGGTCCTGCGTGCCGCGGGGAAGGCTCAGGATCTGCATGATCGTCACCATGAGGATCAGGAGGACTGCCGCGAACCAGGTGCCCAGCGCGGTGCCGTGCCCGCCCGCGATCAACGTGCCGCCGAGGACGACGGCCGCGACCGACTGCAACAGGTAGGGCTGGCCGATCTCGAGGAAGGCGCCGCCGACATAGGCGGCAAGGATCAGCCCGGTCAGTGCCGCCAGCACGCCGCTTGCCACGAACGCGGCCGTCAGCACGGCGTTGACGCGGATGCCCGCCAGCCGCGCCGCAGCCCGGCTTTGCCCGATTGCCGACAGCTTGCGGCCGTAGACGGTCCGGCTCAGCACCAGCGCCACCGCGATGACCAGAACCAGGGTGACGAAGGCGAAGACCGGCACGCCCCCGATCCGCCCCGAGGCGAGCCAGCGCAGGGCCGGCGCGACGAGGCGCGGGCCGAAGCTCGCCGCATTGGTCACCAGCGCGGCCGAGGCGAGGATGTAGCCCGTGGCCAGCGTCGCGATGATCGCCGGGATGCGCAGCCGGATCACCAGCGCGGCGTTGATCAGGCCCACGCCCGCGCCAAGCGCCACCGCCGCCAGCACGCCCAGCCAGACGCGCCCGTCCTGCCCCTGCACGACGACGAGCGACAGGAAGGCGCTCTGCGTCAGGACGCCCGCCACCGAAAGGTCGATGTTGCCCCGGCCCGTGGTGACGACCAGCATCTGCCCCAGCGCCACGCAGGTCAGGAACGAGGCCGACAGCACGATGCCCGACAGGCTCGCCACGCTCCACCGCCCCGATACGGCGGACAGCAGGACCCACAGGATCGCCACCGCCAGCGCCGCCCAGACCCAGCGGTTCGCCTGCGCGAAGTCCTGAAGCGCCCTCATCGGTCTTCCTCCGCCGGGGCCGACGACAGGCTGCGGACGGCCAGGATCGCCAGCAGCAGCAGCCCCTGCGTCGCGGGGTTGAGGTTCGACGGAATGCTCAGCATCCCCAGAAGCGCGCCGATCAGCGTCAGCGTCACCGCGCCCACGACCGCACCCACGGGCGAGATGCGCCCGCCGATCAGCGCCGCGCCGCCCATCACCACGGCCGCGACCGAGATCAGCGTGTACGACGTGCCCGAGTTGATGTCGGAGGCCGAATTCATCGCCGTGAGCACCAGGCCCGCCAGCACCAGGAAAATTCCCGAAAGGCCGTAGCGCAGCACCGCGCAGCGGATCGCCGACCAGCCGCTCTGCATCATCGCCTGCGCGTTGTTGCCGAAGCCGCGCAGCACCACGCCCCAGGGCGTCCGGTTGATCCAGAAGGCAAGTGCAGCAAAGAGGCAGATCAGAAGGATCGACGTCGGGATTCCGGGGATGCGCCAGCGGACCAGCGCCTGCGTCCAGGCGGCGGCCGTGCCTCCCGGGGTGGGCTGGATCGACAGCCCGATCCCCAGCCAGATGAACGAGGCGCCCAGCGTCACCACGATGGCCGGGATCTGCCGCCACTGGATCAGAGCGCCGACGCCCGCATAGGCGGCCAGCGCCAACGCGATGACGCCAAGACCCAGCACCGTGCTGCCCGGCAGCACCGTTGCTGCCAGCACCGAGACCAGCGCCGCAAAGGCGCCGGCGCCGAGGTCGATCTCCGACCCGCCGATGACGAACATCTGCGCCAGAGCGATCAGGACCAACGCGACCGCGGGCTTGAGCAGAAGCTCCAGCCCGAAGGCGCTGGCGGTGATCGGGTTGGCGTTGAACATCAGGGCCAGCACGACCGCGAGGCTGGCATAGGGCAAGAGCGCCGCCGCCGCGCCCAGCGCGCGGCGTCCGGCTCCGCTTGCCTCGTCGGCGGCCTTCGGCGGCGCGCGGAACGAGGCCTCCAGCACCGCCGGCATGGTCAGCGCCCCGCCCGCGAGGTCGGCGACGACGCGGCCGCCGGCAAAGACCAGCGCCCGGTGTGCGTGGTCAATCTCGGCATCCTCGGTCGTGTACCAGACGATGGCGCGGCCTTCCGCGGCAAGGTCGTGCAGCAGTCGGTAGAAATCCTGCTTCGTCGCCACGTCCACGCCGCGCGTGGGATCGTCGAGCAGGATCACGGGCGCGTCGCCGACCAGGGCGCGGGCGACCAGCGCCTTCTGCTGGTTGCCGCCGCTGAGGTCGCCGATGGCCGAGCCGAACCGCCCGGGGTCCAGCCGAAGCCGCTGCGCCGGATCAAGGCAGGCTTCTGCATCGGCCGCGCGATCGACGCGCGCCAGCGCGGGCCGCGCGGCCCAGCGGCTGACCGCGATGTTCGACACCACGTCCCACAGCGGAAAGATGCCCTCCTTCTGCCGGTCTCCGGCGACGAAGGCTGCCCCGCCGTCGCGGGCGGTACCGGGCCGGCCGGCATAGACCGCATGCAGGAAAGCCTGCTGGCCGCTGCCCTCGAGCCCCGCCAGCGCGACGATCTCGCCCGCGTGCAGCTCGGCCGGGACATCGGACCAGGGGGCGCCGAGGCGCACGCGCGCCGCACCCTGCGCGCGTGCCGCGCGGACGGGCCCGGCGCCGTCGCCCCGGCCGCCCATGAGCTCGATCATGTGCGCCGCCGAGGTCTCCCCCGCCCGGCCGCGCCAGACCAGCCGCCCGTTGCTGAGGATCGCGACGGATGTCGCGATCTCGGTGATTTCCTTCAGCTTGTGGCTGATGAAGATAAAGGCCATCCCCTGAGCCGCGCGGGAATGGACATAGGCGATCAGCTGCCCCGCCCGACGCGCCGAAAGCGACGATGTCGGCTCGTCCAGGATGATGAGTCGCACGCCTGGAGTGGCGGCTGCGCGCGCGATCTCGACCATCTGGCGTTCGCCAAGCGTCAGGTTGCCCACCTCGGCGTCGGGCGAGATGCCGTGGCCGGGAAACACCGCGTCGAGCGCGGCCTGCGCCCGCACCCGGTAGGGCCGCCGCCAGCCGGGCAGGGGGCGGGCCGCGTCGGGCGCCTCGACGAAGAAGTTCTCGGCGACCGTCAGGTTGGTGCAGAGCGACAGCTCCTGGTGCACCATGCGGATCCCGTGGGCCTGCGCCTCCGCCGCGGTATGGCCGGCCGCGGGTTCCGATCCGTCCAGCAGGACGGTCCCCGAGGTCGCCGCAACGACCCCGCAGAGCACCTTCATCAGGGTGGACTTGCCCGCACCGTTGCCGCCGACAAGGCCGATCACCTCACCCGGCCGGATGTCGAGGTCGATGCCGTCGTTGGCGCGCGTGGCACCGTAGACCTTGCTGATCGCACGCAGCGAAACGAGCGGCGCCGCGGCGGTCGGGGTCGTGGCTGCGGCGACGTCTTCGGGCACGGTCATCTTCCGGGCGGAACCCTTCGCTGCGAGCGACGCCGACGGCGGGCCGGGCGGAGAGGGCGGCCGGGCCAGGCCCGGCTGCCCCGCCGGTTCCTCAGTTCGATAGCAGGTTCTGCTCGACCCAATCCAGCGAATAGGTCGGGCTGATGATCATCCCCGAGGGCAGGTCGGCATACTGCTGAAGGTTCGAGGCATCGACGGTGGCGACCGGCATGATCATTTGCTTCGGGGCTTCGGCGCCGTTCAGCATCGCGGCGGCAAGCCAGAGCACCGCGCCTCCGATCCCGGGGGTCGTGTTCATCGAGACCGTCTGGTAGCCGCTCTTCGCGTTCTCCTCGGCCCACCACTTCACGAAGTCGGTGCCCCCGCCGCCTTCGATCACCGGCATCTTCTCGGCATAGGGGCCGCCGTACTGCAGGAAGGCCTGGGCGATCCCGATGTCGTCGCTGCCGCCCTGGGCCAGCACCACGTCGACCTGCGGCAGGCTGGGCAGCACGTTGGCGATGCCGCTCTGGGCAATGGCGGCCGTGGCCTGGCCATAGACCTCGGCGACGACGGTGATGCCGGGATAGTCCTTCAGCACCTCCATCTGCGCCTCGTACATCGCGGCGTCCGGTGCCGATCCCGCCACGCCGCGCACGACGATGGCGTTGCCCTGGCCGTCCACGAGGTCCAGCGCGGCACGGGCCTGGGCCTGCTTGTAGCCCTTGAAGTCGAAGTTGAGCTGATAGTTGCAGGGGGCCGAGGCGATGGAATCGAAGCTGATGACCGTGATCCCGGCGGCGCAGGCTTCCTCGATCACGCCGTTGAGCGCGGTCTCGGAGGCGGCGTTGATCACGATGGCATCCACGCCGCGCAGGATAAGCTCGGCCATGTGCGCCTGCTGCTGCACCACGGTGCCGTCGCCGTTCATCACGATGTAGTCGCCGATCAGCCCCTGGTCCTTTGCCTGCCCGGCCGCCTCTTCGAACGAGGTGACCATCTGCTGGCGCCAGGTGTTGCCGAAGAACGAGTTCGACAGGGCGACGACCGGCGCGTCCTGGGCGGCGGCCGGCCCGGCCGCGGCCATCGCAGTTCCGATCGCTGCGGCCAGCCCGGCGGCCCGCATGGTTGCAGTCCACGACATCTCTCACCCTCCCATGATCCGGCCCCTGCCCTTTACGGGCATTCGGTGGCAGGCCGAACATAGCATACCAGTATATCATGTGAAGTGTTTTCGTCGCGCTTCTCGCGAGGCACGGTCCGTCGGCGCCGGAAAGCGTCGCATCCGGAGCAGACGGCGCGGGGTGGGGGGGCACCTTTGGCCATCAACAGGAAAGACACCGCGCATGACGCCCGCCCGTCCGAACATCCTGATCCTGATGGTCGACCAGCTGAACGGGACGCTGTTCCCGGACGGTCCGGCCGGGTGGCTCCATGCGCCGAACCTGGCGCGCCTGGCCGCACGGTCCGCGCGGTTCGCCAACGCCTACACCGCCTCGCCGCTCTGCGCGCCGGGCCGCGCGAGCTTCATGTCGGGTCAGTTGCCGCGGCGGACGCGGGTCTATGACAACGCTGCCGAGTTCGCGTCGGACATCCCGACCTTTGCCCATCACCTGCGCCGGGCCGGCTATGCCACCTGCCTGTCGGGCAAGATGCACTTCGTCGGTCCGGACCAGATGCACGGGTTCGAGGAGCGGCTGACGACCGACATCTATCCCGCCGACTTCGGCTGGACGCCCGATTACCGCAAGCCGGGCACGCGCATCGACTGGTGGTACCACAACCTCGGCAGCGTCACCGGCGCGGGCGTGGCCGAGATCACGAACCAGCTCGAATACGACGACGAGGTGGCGCACCACGCGGTCCAGAAGCTCTACGACCTGTCGCGGGGGGGCGACGACAGGCCATGGTGCCTGACCGTCAGCTTCACCCATCCGCATGACCCTTACGTGGCGCGGCGGCGCTACTGGGATCTCTACGAGGGCTGCGATCACCTGATGCCCCCGGGCGAGCCGATCCCCTACGAAGCGCATGACCCGCATTCCCGGCGCCTGATGGACGCCTGCGACTGGCGCGCCTTCGACATCACGGCCGACCACGTCGCCCGCGCCCGGCGCGGCTACTTCGCCAACATCAGCTATGTCGATGGGAAGATCGGCGAGATCCTCGCGGTGCTGAACGCGACGCGGCAGGAGGCGTTGGTGGTGTTCCTGTCGGACCACGGCGACATGCTGGGCGAGCGGGGCCTGTGGTTCAAGATGACCTTCTTCGAAGGCTCGGCGCGGGTGCCGCTCATGATCTCGGCACGGGGCCTGCCGGCCGGACGGATCGATGCGCCGGTTTCGACCATCGACGTGCTGCCGACCCTGGCCGAGCTGGCGGGCGTCTCGCTCGACGAGGTGATGCCCTGGACCGACGGCGAAAGCCTGGTGCCGGTTGCGAACGGCACCCCGCGGCTGGGCCCGGTCGCTATGGAGTACGCCGCCGAGGGCAGCGAGGCGCCTCTGGTCTGCCTGCGCGACGGGCGCTGGAAGCATGTCCGCTGCGCGCTCGACCCCGATCTTCTCTACGACGTCGAGGCCGACCCGCTGGAAAGGACCAACCTTGCCGCCGATCCCGCCCATGCCGCCACGCTTGCGCGGTTCCGGGCGGCGTCCGAGGCGCGCTGGGACCTGGCCGCCTATGACGCCGAGGTGCGCCAGAGCCAGGCCCGCCGCTGGGTGGTCTACGAGGCGCTCAGGAACGGCGCCTACTTTCCATGGGACTACCAGCCGCTGCAGAAAGCGTCGGAGCGGTACATGAGGAACCACATGGACCTCAACGTGCTCGAGGATGCCAAGCGCTTTCCCCGCGGCGAGTGACGATCCTTCTGGCGAAGGATCGGGCGCCCCGATGGGGCCGGGCGCGAGTTTTCGCAGAAAACTCGGGCTCCCTCAGCCTGTCGCGCCGCGCTCGGCGAGAAGGCGGGTCAGCCAGTCGGGGTCCATCTCGGGCACCGAGGACAGCAGCAGTTCGGTATAGGGATCGTGCGGCGGGCGGAACATCCCGTCCTTCGGCCCCTGTTCCACCACCCTGCCATTCTGCATCACCACCACATGATCGGCGATCGCCTTAACCGTTGCGAGGTCGTGGGTGATGAACATGTAGGCCAGCCCGAATTCGCCCTGGAGGCGATCGAGAAGCCTCAGGATGCCCTCGGCCACGATCTGGTCCAGCGCGCTTGTCACCTCGTCGCAGATGATGAACTTCGGCTCGGCCGCCAGCGCACGGGCGATCCCGACGCGCTGCTTCTGGCCGCCCGAAAGCTCGGACGGCAGCCGGTCGATGAAGCGGTCGGGGTCGAGCTCGATCAGGTGCAGGAGGTCGCGGATCCGGTCCGTCAGCGCGCGGCCCGAGAGGCCGAGGTACATCTGCGCCGGCCGTCCGATCAGCTCGCGCAGGCGAAGCTTCGGGTTCAGCGCGGTATCGGCCATCTGGTAGATCATCTGCACCTGGCGCAGCTGGTCGCGAGTGCGGCGGCGGTAGTCGGGCGGCAGCGGCTTGCCGTCGAAGAGCACCTCGCCCGACCGCGGCGGCAGGAGACCGGTGATCACCCGGGCTGCGGTGGACTTGCCCGAACCGGATTCGCCCACCACCGCGACCGTCCGCCGTGCGTGCACGTCGAAGCTGACCCCGTCGAGCACGGTGGCGATCCCGTAGCCGGCGGTGACGCCCCGGACCGAGACGACGGGCGTTCCCGAGGCGGGGGGCTGCTGCGCGCGGGCGTGCTCGCGCACTGCCCAGAGGGTCCTCGTGTACTCGTGCGCCGGGGCATCCAGCATGGTCCGGGTGTCGGCCTCCTCGACCTCGTCGCCGCGAAGCAGGACCTTGATCCGGTCGGCCATCTGCGCGACCACGGCGAGGTCGTGGGTGATGTAGATGGCGGCCGTGTCGAACTGTGCGACGATGTCGCGGATCGCCGCGAGCACCTCGATCTGCGTCGTCACGTCCAGCGCGGTGGTGGGTTCGTCGAAGACGATGAGGTCAGGCCGGCAGGCCATCGCCATCGCCGTCATCGCCCGCTGGAGCTGCCCGCCCGACACCTGGTGGGGGTAGCGGAAGCCGATCCCCTCGGGGTCCGGAAGCCGCATGCGGCGATAGAGGTCGGTCGCGTCCTTCTCGGCCTTCGCACGGTCCATGACGCCGTGGACCACAGGCGCCTCGGCGTACTGGTCGATCAGCTTGTGCGCGGGGTTGAAGCTCGCCGCCGCTGACTGCGCGACATAGGCGATGCGGCGGCCGCGCAAGCTGCGCTTCTCGCTTTCCGGGGCGTTGACGAGGTCGATCCCGTCAAAAGTGATCGACCCGCCCGAGATGCGGCAGCCGTCGCGGGTGAAACCCATCGCAGCAAGGCCCAGCGTGGACTTTCCCGCCCCGCTTTCGCCGATGAGGCCCAGCACCTCGCCCCTGTGCAGGGTCAGATCGACGCCCTTCACGATCGGCAGCCAGTCGTCGCCGGCGCGGCCGTCGATGCGGACGTCGGTCATGGTGAGAAGGACGGGTTTCGTCATCCGCACTACTCCTTCAGGCCGCTCGCGCGGTGCAGCTGCCAGTCCACCACGAAGTTGACCGCCACGGTCAGCAGCGCGATGGCGCCCGCGGGCAGCAGCGGGGTCACGTCGCCGAAGTTGATGAGGGTGGCATTCTCGCGGACCATCGAGCCCCAGTCGGCGGTGGGCGGCTGGATCCCGAGGCCGAGGAAACTGAGCGCCGAGATCGCGAGGAACACGAAGCAGAAGCGCAGCCCGAACTCGGCGACCAGCGGCGCCAGCGCGTTGGGCAGGATCTCGCGCGTGATGAGCCGCCAGGTGCCCTCGCCACGCAGCTTGGCGGCCTCGATGTAGTCCATCACCACGATGCCTTGCGCGACCGACCGCGCGAGGCGGAAGACCCGCGTCGCGTCGATGGTGGCGATGACGAGGATCAGCGTGACGACCGAGGTGCCGAAGATCGTCAGCAGCAGCAGCGAGAAGATCAGCGCCGGAATCGCCATGAGCGCGTCCACCAGCCGCGACAGTGCCTGGTCGATCCAGCCGCCGACCGTCGCCGCCCAGAGCCCCAGAACGGAGCCGAGAAGGAAGGCGAGCGCCGTGGTGGCGAAGGCGATGCCCACGGTGTTCCGGGCGCCGTAGATGAGCCGGGTGAGCATGTCGCGGCCGAGGTTGTCGGTGCCCAGGTAGTGCGGCGCGGCCCAGGGCAGGTACTGGCCGCCGACCACTTCGCGTTCGGCGAAGGGGGCGAGCAGCGGGGCGAACACCGCGACGAGGACGTAGATGAGGATCACCAGCATCCCGAAGGTCGCGGTCAGCGGCGCGCCGCGGAAGGTCCGGCGCAGGTCGCCCCGCGTTGCAGCGACGAGGGCCGCGCGGAACAGCCACCCCGCGGCCAGCGCCACGACGACCGCAGCGGCGATGGCAAGAAGGATGTGCCAGAGGGTCATCCGCTACCTCCGGTGCATCAGGCGCGGGTTCGACAGGGTCGACAGCACGTCCGCCAGGAGGTTCAGCAGCACATAGGCCGCGGCGAAGATCAGCGCGACCGCCTGCACCACGGCAATGTCGCGGTTCGAGACAGAATCGACCATCAGCTGCCCGAGGCCCGGATAGACGAAGACCACCTCGACCACCACGACACCGGTAATCAGGTAGGCAAGGTTCAGCGCGACCACGTTGATGATCGGCGCGAGCGCATTGGGCAGCGCGTGGCGCAGGATCACGCGTACCGGCGACAGCCCCTTCAGCCGCGCCATCTCGATATAGGGCTGCGCCATCAGGTTGATGATGGCGGCCCGCGTCATGCGCATCATGTGCGCGGTGACGACCAGCGTCAGCGTCAGCGCAGGCAGGAAGGTCATGTAGAGCCGGTCGGCGAAGGTGGTGGCCGGCGAGATGCGCACCATCGAGGGGAACAGCCCGGACTGCGCCAGCCAGAAGATCAGGATGTAGGCCACGAAGAATTCGGGAAACGAGATCGAGGTCAGCGCGCC
>JALORM010000418.1 GCA_025458985.1 Paracoccaceae bacterium
CGCGGGCGTGCTGAACGACGTCTCGCTTCTGGCGCCGGACAGCGACTTCGCCGAGGCGATGGAGGTGATGGTGGCCGCACCGCTGGACCTGATCCGGCTGAACCTGCCGCACTGGCGGCAGACCGGCTGGGGGCGGGTCGTCAACCTGTCGTCGGGCTGGGGGTCGTTCCACGAGGGCCTTGAGGGGCCGGGCGCCTACGGTGTCGCCAAGGCCGCGCTGAACGCGCTGACGAAGGCGCTGCCCCGCGACCTGCCGCCGGGCGTCAAGGTCAACGCGATGTGCCCCGGCTGGGTCGCGACACGGATGGGCGGGGCAGGGGCGCCGCTGTCGCCCGAAGAGGGCGCGGATACCGCGCTGTGGCTCGCCACCCTGCCCGAGGACGGGCCGACCGGGGGTTTCTTCCGCCGCCGCGCGCCGATCCCATGGTAGAGGACGCCTGTGGGGGCCGGGCGCCCCCAAGCCCCCGGCGCTTTACAGATGTTCACTCTTCGTTCATAGTCCGCCCATGCCCGACACCGCCGCCCCTTCCGCCCTTGCGCCTGGCCAGCTTCTCGCCCGGGGGGTCTGCCGGCATCTTCTGGGGCACGGCTTCGCGACGGTCGAGGAACTCGTGCCGCGGACTACCTCGGCGACCGCAAGTGGCAGGGCTACCTCGACTTCTGCGACCGCTTCTTCTGGGCGGTGGATGCCGACTTTCCGGTCGAGCTGCTGCCAGAGGGGACGGGCCTGATCCTGGCCGACGCCTACGACGCCGAGATCGTGCGGCTTGGCCCCGAGGCCCGGCTTGCCCCGGCGCGGCGCAAGCTGATGCTGCAGAAATTCGCCCGCCACGCCGCGCTGCGGCTGCAGGCGGCGCGCGATCCGGGGATCGTCAGCGGCGGCGGTCCTTGGGCCTAGGCCCCGTGGCGGGCGGTCTGGCTTGGGGGCTGGGTTGCGGCTTGGGCGTCCCCTTGGCCGGCGCCGCGCGGCCGCCGCCCATCGCGCGGGCACGCTCGGCCGCGGCGCGCAGTTCCTCGGCGATCTCCTCGGCCTCTTCCGGCTCGAAGTCCAGCGGCAGTTCCAGCCCCTCGGCCTCGACGTAGATGCGCACCATGCCAAGGCTGGTCGGCCCGATCTGCAGGTTCGCCGCGATCTCGCTTTCCTTGTCGATGCCCATGGGTCCGCCCTCTTCCGCCTGACCCGCTGGCTACTGCGCCCGGCCCGCGCTGGCAAGGCGGATCGCGCTTGCGCGACGCCCCCCGGCAGGCTTCACTCCGCCCATGACCGAGGTGACCTTCCGCGACTTCCGTGCCGGGGACGCCCCGTGGCTTGTCGACCTGCACGGCCGCCTCTATGCCGAGGAGGCCGGGTTCGACGACAGCTTCGGGCCGCTCGTCGCGGGCATCCTGCGCGACTACCTCGCGACCCGCGACCGGACGGTGGAGCGGGCCTGGATCGCCGAGGACGGGGGCCTGCGCCTTGGCTCGATCTTCTGCGTGCGGGGGCCGGAGGGGCGGGCCAAGCTGCGGCTGTTCCTGCTGGCGCCCGAGGCGCGCGGGCGGGGGCTGGGGCGGCGGATGCTCGACCTCTGCCTGCGCCACGCCCGCGACCGCGGCTTTCCCGGCCTGACCCTCTGGACCCACGAAAGCCACGAGGCCGCCTGCGCGCTCTACCGTGCGGCCGGCCTGCGCGTGACGCGGTCTGTCCCGGTGCGCTCGTTCGGGCAGGACCTGATCGAGCAGACCTGGGCGATCGACTTCTAGGCGCCACGCAGCCCTTGCAATCGCGGGGGTCGGGGGGTAAATGCGCAGCCGAGTGCCGCCTTAGCTCAGCTGGTTAGAGCACCAGATTGTGGATCTGGGGGTCCCCCGTTCGAGCCGGGGAGGCGGTACCACTCCCCTCAGCGTCGGCTGCCGGACAGGCCGGGAAGCCGCGCGCCTGCGGCAGGACGCTTGCGGATACCGCGCGGGGAAGGACAGCGGCACGGGGATCATGGCAGACACGGTCGAGGCGGCGGAACGGCGGAGCGGATGGCGGACCATCCGCAGGGTCGGGCCCTATCTTTGGCCGCCGGGCCAGTCCTGGGTGAAGCGCCGCGTCGTTGCCGCTCTGGCCGCGCTGATCGTGGCGAAGCTGGTCGGCGTGGCGATCCCCTACCTGTTCAAGCTGGCCGTCGACGCGCTGGGCGGGGCCGAGCCCACGCCCGCCTTCATGCTGGGCGCGGGCGCGGTCGGGATCACCGTCGCCTATGGCCTGGCGCGGATCCTGAACATGGGGCTCCAGCAGGCGCGTGACGCGGTCTTCACCCGCGTCGGGCAGCGGGCGCTGAGGCTCCTGGCGCTCGAGACCTTCCGGCACATTCACGCGCTGTCGCTGCGCTATCACATCACCCGCAAGACCGGCGGGCTGTCCCGGGTGATCGAGCGGGGCGTGAAGGGCGTCGATTTCCTGCTGCGCTTCATGCTGTTCTCGGTCGGCCCGCTGATCCTGGAACTGGCGCTGACGGCGGTGATCTTCTTCCTTTTGTTCGACGTCTGGTACCTGGCCGTCGTGGTCGTCACGCTCTGGCTCTACATCAGCTTCACGTTCCGGGTGACCGAATGGCGGGTGAAGATCCGCAAGGCGATGAACGACCAGGACACCGACGCCAACCAGAAGGCGATCGACAGCCTGCTGAACTTCGAGACGGTGAAGTACTTCGGCGCCGAAGCGCGCGAGGCCGACCGCTACGACCGCGCGATGGAGGGCTACGAGAAGGCGGCGAACCTCACGAACTACTCGCTCGCCGCGCTGAACTTCGGCCAGTCGCTGATCATCACGGTGGGGCTGGTGACGGTGATGGTGATGGCCGCGCTGGGCGTGCAGCGGGGCGAGCTGACAGTCGGCGACTTCGTCATGGTCAATGCCTACATGATCCAGATCACCGTGCCGCTGAACTTCCTCGGCACCGTCTACCGCGAGATCCGGCAGGCGCTGGTCGACATGGGCGAGATGTTCGACCTGCTGGAGCAGCCGCGCGAGGTCACGGACCGCCCCGATGCGGCCGACCTTGTGGTGACGGGCGGCGAGGTCGTGCTCGACGGGGTGGAATTCGGCTACGACGCGGCGCGGCCGATCCTGAAGGGCGTGTCGGTCCGGGTTGGCCCGGGGCAGCGGGTCGCGAT
>JALORM010000419.1 GCA_025458985.1 Paracoccaceae bacterium
TCGGCGATCTCTTCCCGGCTCAGCCCGGCCTTGCGGCCGCCGGCGATGTTGACCTTCAGCTGCGGCCGCGTCTGCCCGCCCAGCGCGGTCAGCGCGGCGATAGTGGCCAGGTATCGGTCGCGCAGCGGCAGGCCGGGGCGGGCATATTGGCGGCCATAGGCAAAATCGACCACCGCCTCGGCCATGCCCGGCAAGAGGTGGCCATAGCGCGCATCGAGCGTGGCCTCCATGCCCGGGTTGAGGGCCTCCGCCAGACGGCGCCCGGTTTCGGTCGTGTTCATCCGCTGCGCGTCCTCATGTCCGGAAAATCCTGACCTCCAGCGTCTCGTGCCGCATCGCGGCGAGGTCGGCGCCCAGCGCCGCGCCGCCCAGCGCTTCGAGGCCATCTGACCCAGCCGCCCGGACTGCGCCCTCGGCCAGCGTCAGGATCGCCGGGTGCAGGTCGGCAAGCACGCGCTGCCCCTCGGTCTGGCCGAGCGGCACGAAGCGCACGGCGGCCAGCGCCAGCGTGCCCGCGAAGGCCTGAAGGTAGAGCGCCACCACCCGTTCGGCCGGAAGCCCGAGCGGTGCCGCAGCCGCGCCGAGCGCCACCGGAAACGGCATCGGCGCGAGGCTGCGCCCGCTGAGCGCGGACACGGTGGCGGCAAGCGCCGTGCCCTGGGCCTCGGTTTCCTCAAGCCGCTCGCGCGAGGCGGCAAGCGCCCGGGCGACGCCGGCCAGCGCCACGTGGTCTGTCCCGTCGGCCAGCGCCAGCGCCAGCAGCACGGCATCGTTCCAGCCCGCGCCGTGCGCCAGCACGTCGCCGATCCAGCGTTCCACCCCGGCGGCGTCCGTCACTTCGCCCGCCGCCACGGCAGCCTCGAGCCCGTGCGAGTAGGCGAAGCTGCCCAGCGGAAACGCGGGCGACAGCCACTGCGTCAGGGCCAGAAGCCCCGCCTCGCTCATGCCTGGTCTTCCGGAGACGGGGGATCCTCGTCGGACAGATGGTGGCGGAAGCCGTGGTGCGAGACGGCGGCGCCGGCATGGCCCCGCGCCGGGCCGTGCCCGTGGCCGTGCTCATGCCCGTGGCCGTGGCCGTGATCGTGATCGTGTCCGTAGTCCGCATCGGCATCGGCATTGTGCCGATGGCCGTGGTCGTGGCCCATCGTGCGGCCCTGACCGTAGGCGCCGCCTTCCGGCAGGAATGGCCCGGTGTCCTCGGACACCGCGGCACCAAGGCCCTCGAGCATCCGGCGCAGGACATGGTCTCGACGGATCGTCAGGCCCGACGGGCCGATGGCGCAAGGCGTATGGCGGTTGCCGATGTGCCAGGCAAGGCGCGCCAGGTCCCCGGAAATGCGGTAGAGCGGCTCGTCGGCGGCCGCCACCTCGATCCGGCGCCCGTCCTCGAGCACCAGCGCGTCGCCCTCATCGAGGCTCGCCGTCTCCGGCAGGTCGGCGAGGAACTCCAGCCCCGCCGCGGCCACAAGCCGCTTGCGCCGCAGAAACCGGCCCTCGTAGTCCAGCACGACCCGGTCGGCGGCGCCCGTCCAGCTTCCGGCGCGGGCGATGGCGATGGCCCTTGGCAGATCGGTCATCGGCAGTCCCTCCGTTCCCGCATGACCGCGAGCTTAGCGCGCGATGCTGCGGAAGCGAAGGGGCTGCGGCCCGCCCCTTATGCCGCGGGGCCGGAAAACACATGCGCCACCAGCGTCTCGCGCGACAGGCCGATGCGCGCAAGCTCGGCGTCGCTCATCCGGTCGAGCCGGCGCAACTCGTCCATGCGCGCCCGGCGTTCCAGATAGGGATTGACCCCGAATCCGGCCTGGCACAGGTGCAGGTCGACGCGTGCCTCCAGCGTGCGCTCGCGCAGCGCCTCGGTGTCGAGCGGGATCACGGCCATGCGCAGACCTCCGTCCGGTGCAGGTCGCCTCCCTTCGACGATGGTGCCACACTTCCGGCCGCGCGACGAGTCCGGCCGCGTCACATTCCCATGCGGTCGCGGAACACGTGCTGGACGATCGCCTGGCGGCTCAGCCCCAGCTCGGCAAGCTCGGCGTCGGACTTGGCCTCGAGCCTGCGGATCTGGTCGACCCGGCTCATGTGGTGCAGGTAGCTCTCGCCCCAGGCGCCGAGGCGGCTCCAGAAGGCCGCGATGCGGCCCGCAAGCGCGGCGTGTCCGGCATGGACGTCAGAGATGGACATAGCGGAAACCTCCGTCGTTCCGTGGTTTCCTCCCTGCCCGGAACATAGGCGATGTCGCCCATCCGAGAAGCGCCTTTTGAACAAGGCCGCCTTGCGCGGGGCGAATGACGATCAGCAGGCGTAGGCGGTGGCGCGGACCTCGGTCACCAGGTCGCCAGGCGTGACCTGGGCAAAGACGACGGCGTTGGCGCCGCTCTGCTTGGCAAGGTCGAGCACGCGGTTGCGCGAATATTCGAGACCCTGTTGGGCCAGCGGCCCGTAGGCGCCGGGCGTGGCGCGGATGTCGGTCACGTAGCGGCAGGCGGCCGCCTCGGAGGCGGTGATGGTGCGGACGCCGGTCACGCCGCGGAAGCCGGGGTCGCTGACACAGGCGGCGAGGGCAAGGGTGGCCAGGCCAAGGATTGCCGGGGGCAGGACAGGGGTATGCTGCATCGTGTCCTCCAGGTCGGACGGCCGGATGCACGCCGCGGCCGCGGGCCCAAGGGTGGCCCAGGCGCATCCCGGGGGCAAGGCCGGG
>JALORM010000420.1 GCA_025458985.1 Paracoccaceae bacterium
GCCCATCGACGGGCGGCCCGCAAGGATCAGGAGGTCCGACTTGTGCAGCCCGCCCAGCTTGCGGTCCAGGTCGGCAAGGCCGGTGGACAGCCCGGCAAGCCCGCCATCGCGCTGATAGGCGGCATTGGCCACGTTGACGGCGTCGGTCACCGCCTTGAGGAACGACTGGAACCCGGTTTCGCTGCGCCCCTGCTCGGCCAGCTTGTAGAGCCGCTGCTCGGCCTCGACGATCTGCTCGGCCGGTTCGTTCGCCACCTCGACCGAGGCGGCCTGGGCCGAGATGTCGCGGCCGAGCGCGATCAGCTCGCGCCGGATCGCGAGGTCGTAGAGCATCTGGGCATAGTCGCGCGCCGCGAAAGAGGCGATGGCCGCGCCTGCCAGCCGCGCGAGGTAGCCCGGGCCCCCCAGCGCCTTCAGCCCCTCGTCGTCTTCCAGGAAGGCCTTCAGCGTCACCGGCGAGGCGAGCGCGTTCTTCTGGATGCGCGCCTCGGCCACTTCCCAGATGCGGCGGTGGACGGGGTCGAAGAAGTGCTCGCCCCGAACGATCTGGGCGACCCGGTCGTAAAGCTCGTTGTTCGTGAGGATCGCGCCCAGCAGCTGCTGCTCGGCCTCGATGTTGTGCGGCAAGGCCCCGGGGTCCGCCTCGCCCGGCTGGCCCGGTTGAGCCGCTGCGCGCAAGGCCCTCACTTCGGTCATCTCCGGTCTCCTGCCTGCCTGCCGCAGGTCCTGCCCCTGTCCCGGGCCTTCGTCTACGCCCCCGCCGCGCGGACGGGAAGTCGAAGTGATCTGGGGGAAACTGCCCCCGAGCCCTGTGGATGCGCTGTGGACGGCCTGTGGATCGATTCTGGTTATGGGCGAAGCCTACCACATCTCGTGGGTTGCCGGAACGTTCCGCCGGTGGGTAGTGATTCTGGACGGGCCGCGTACGGGATTGTCCCCGGTCCGCCCACAGCTGTCCTCACAGGAAAGGTGCCGCGCCGCTCAGCCGAGGTGCGCGCGCCAGGCGTCGGGGTCGGTCAGGAAGGCCTCGACCTCGGCCAGCGTGCCGGCATCGAACGCGCCTTGCGCCTTCGCCTCGGCCAGCACGTCCCACCAGGTGCACAGGTGATGCAGCGCGATGCCCTGTGCGGCGAGGCCTTCGCGCGCGCCGGGGAAGATGTCGTAGAAGAAGATCACGGCGGTGTGGCCGCAGGTCGCGCCCGTCGCGCGGATCGCCTCGACGAAGGACAGCTTCGAGCCGCCGTCGGTCGTCAGGTCTTCCACCAGCAGCACCCGCTGGCCTTCGCCCATCACGCCCTCGATCCGGGCGTTGCGGCCGTAGCCCTTGGGCTTCTTGCGCACGTAGGTCATGGGCAGGCCCAGCCGTTCGGCAATCAGCGCGGCGAAGGGGATGCCCGCCGTCTCGCCGCCCGCGACGTTGTCGAACGCCTCGAACCCTGCCTCGCGCAGCACGGTGCAGGCGAGGAAGTCCATCAGCGTCGCCCGCACGCGGGGAAACGAGATCAGCCGCCGGCAGTCGACATAGGTCGGCCCCTTCAGCCCCGAGGCGTAGGTATAGGGTTCGGCCGCATTGAAATGGACCGCGCCCACCTCGAGCAGCATCCGCGCCGAAAGCCGCGCGATCTCGTCCTTCGGCGGATGGGATGTGGGGATCACCTCAGGCCTCCCGGGGCGTCTGCCCCCTTCCTTTTGTCCCAAATACCGCGGGGGGTCCGGGGGGCAGGGCCCCCCGGCCTTGCCGCCTGCATTCCGGCCGGGCGTCTCAAGCGACGCTCCAGTGCAGTTGCATCATCGGGTCGAAGACGGTGACCGGCCCCGCGCCGGTCTCGATCTTTGCCGGGTAGGCCACCGGCGCCCCCTTTGTCAGCGTCAGCCGGCCCGCATTCGGCGGCAGGCGGTAGAACGCCGCGCCATGCGTCGCCACGAACCCCTCCAGACGGTCGAGCGCGCCGTCCTGCTCGAACACCTCGGCCAGGATCGACATCGTGTTGGTCGCCGTGAAGCAGCCGGCGCAGCCGCAGGCGTGTTCCTTCAGCGCGTCTGTGTGCGGCGCGGAATCGGTGCCGAGGAAGAAGCTCGGGTTCCCTGAGACCGCCGCCGCGCGCAGGGCCAGCCGGTGGCCTTCGCGCTTGGCGACCGGCAGACAGTAGTAGTGCGGCCGGATGCCGCCCGCGAGGATGTGGTTGCGGTTCAGGATCAGATGGTGGGTGGTGATCGTGGCGGCGATGTCCGGCCCCCCGGCCGCGACGTAGTCGACGCCATCCTTCGTCGTCACGTGCTCCATCACCACGCGCAGCCCCGGCGTCGCCCGGCGGATCGGGTCGAGCACCCGGTCAATGAACGCCGCCTCGCGGTCGAAGATGTCGACGGCCGGATCGGTCACCTCGCCATGCACGCAGAGCGGCAGGCCGATCCCGGCCATCCGCTCCAGCACCGGGCGCACCCGGTCGAAATCGCGCACGCCCGAGGCAGAGTTGGTGGTGGCCCCCGCGGGGTAGAGCTTGACCGCAGTGACGATCCCGCCTTCGGCCGCGCGGGCCACATCCTCGGGGTCGGTCTCTTCGGTCAGGTAGAGCGTCATCAGAGGCGTGAAGTCGGCCCCCGCCGGCAGCGCGGCCAGGATGCGGTCGCGGTAGGCGGCGGCCTGGGCGCCGGTGACCACGGGGGGCACGAGGTTCGGCATGACGATCGGCGGATCACGAGACGGTCGGAGAGGTCGGTCATGGCCCCCCGCTACAGGATCGCCGCGGCGCTTTCCAGTGGCATCCCGGGGCACGACACGTTCGGGAAACGCCTACGAAAACAGCAGCCCCGCTCGCGACCGCCGAAGAAACGTGCGGGCCTGCCTGCGCGCCGCACACCGGCCCGGACCTCGCGTTGAGGGGGGACGGGCCCGCTCCTAGCGTGCGACTGACTTCAGCGGAGGGCGAAACCCCGTATGTTCGATGGCCCCGGCCTTCACCGGACGCTCCAGCGCGCGCGGGGAACCGCCTGCGTCGTGCTCGGGCCGGGGGGGCTTGAGAGGCTGGCGCAGGCGGGCTCGGCCAAGGCGATGCTGCCGCGCGTCCACGGGTCGGCACCCGAGGTCGTGTTCCTCAACACCGCGGGCGGGCTGACCGGCGGCGACCGCATGGCCTTCGGACTGGCGCTTGGCGCCGGGGCCGGCGCCGTCGGGACGACGCAGACGGCCGAGAGGGTGTACCGGTCCTGCGGCGGGGCGGCGCA
>JALORM010000035.1 GCA_025458985.1 Paracoccaceae bacterium
GGCATAGTGGTCGCGCAGGGTCTGCGTGCCGAATTCGGGCGTGGCGTCGGCGTCGTAGCGGCCGGCGGCCTCGTCCCAGACCAGCATCGACTCGGTCGCATAGTAGCGGCCGATGCGCGCGAATTCTGCCTTGGCGGCCAGGCGCGGGCTGACCCGGCCAAGGGCCGTCAGGACGGCGACGATGGCGTCCATCGCGGTCACGGGCATCCTGCGGAATCGGGCCGGGCGGCCGGTCAGCTCGAACAGGATCGCGGCCTGGTCCCGGGGCGTGATCGCCGGCCCCGGGCCACCGACGGGCAGGATGCAGTTGACCGCGGCAGCATCGGCGAGCGTTTCGGCGAGGAAGCGCCCGAGGTCTTCGTCGGCGATGGGCTTGCAGGCGGTGAGCCGCCCGTCGCCGAACAGCAGAAAGGGCCGCCCGTCGCGGACCCGTGCGATCTGGCCGGACAGCGACTTGAAGAAGGCGGTTGGTCGGACGATGGTCCAGGCCAAGGGCGCTGAACGAAGCTCGGCCTCGAAGGCGAGCTTGGCCTTCTGGAACGCAAGCCGCGGCTTCTGCACGCAGATCGCTGACAGCAGCACAAAGCGGCCGACGCCGTGGGCAAGGGCGGCGCGAAGCGCGGCGCTGTTGGCGGCGTGGTCGACGGCCCAGGCATCTGCGGGCGTGCCGGTGCGGCTGGCCAGGCAGGTCGTCGGGGCTGGCCGCGCTGCCGGTGACCAGGGTGCACCCGGCCAGCGCGCCGGTGTCGGCGCCAGGCCGGACAAGGGCGGTGACGCGGTGGCCCTCGGCAAGAAGCGCGCGGGCCGTCGCCCGGCCGATGGTGCCGGTCGCGCCAAGAAGAAGGACATGCAGGCCCGCCATGCGGGCAGACTAGCAGGGCGCCGGCGCCGGGCCAGCCTGTTCGCGCGCCCCGCCCCGGCGGGCCGCACCGCACCGAACGAAAAAGGGGCCGCCGAAGCGACCCCCCCGCAATACGTCTCGAAGCCTTCGGGTCAGCGGCGCAGGCCGAGCCGCTCGATCAGCGACTGGTAGCGCGCCTCGTCCTTCTTCTTGAGGTAGTCCAGAAGCTTCCGGCGCTGCGCGACCATCATAAGAAGGCCACGGCGCGAGTGGTTGTCCTTCTTGTGGGTCTTGAAGTGTTCGGTCAGCGTGGCAATGCGGCTGGAGAGGACGGCGACCTGCACCTCGGGCGACCCGGTGTCGCCGGCCTTGGTGCCGTAGTCCTTGATCAGCTTTGCCTTCTCTTCGGCGGTGATCGACATCGGGGTCTCCTTTCGGATGCTCATGGCGCAGGCCGGGATGTCGTCCAGCACAGGCCCGTGGAGAATGCCGCCGGTCGATCCGGCGGATGGGGGCCTATAGGGGAAAGCGAACGGCTTGGGAAGCCCCCTCGTCGCGCGCGGCCGCGATGCCGAGCGCCTCCCGCCGGCCGCTTGCCCGCCGTCAGGCCGCCGCGGCTGCGACACCGGCCGCCGCTCCGGCGGCCTCTCCGAAGGGCTGCAGCACCACCATGTCGGCCGTAAGGCCCGCGGCATCCAGCACCACGGCGATGGCATGGCCGTCGGCGAAGACGATGACGTTGGCGCCATTGTCCGGGTCGGGCGCCACCGAGACCTGCGGGGTCGCCGAAGCCGCCCCGTCGTAGCTCAGCACCAGGCTGTCCTCGGCGGGGTTGAAGTCGGCGACGGTCGGCGCCGGCCCGGCCGGGTTCGGCGCCAGCATGAAGAGGTCGGCCCCGTCGCCGCCCGACGCCCAGTCGTCTGCCCCGAGGTGCAGCGTATCCTCGCCCGCGCCGCCGTTCAGGTAGTCACGGATGAGGTCGTCGTCGCCGTCTTCGTCGTTGCCGTGCAGGACGTCGTTGCCCGCCTCGCCAAAGAGCGCGTCCGCGCCTGCGCCACCGGTCAGGGTATCGTTGCCCCAGCCGCCGGCAAGCTGGTCGTCATCCTCGCCCCCGTGGAGAAGATCGTCGCCCATGCCGCCCTGGAGCGTATCCATGCCGAGGCCGCCGGACATGATGTCGTTGTCGAGCGCGCCCTGAAGCAGGTCGTCGCCGTCGCCGCCAAGCAGCAGGTCGTCCTGGTCGCCCCCGTTCAGCACGTCGTCGCCGTCGCCGCCGATGAGCGTGTCTTCGCCGCCGTCTCCCCACAGGCGGTCTGCGCCTGCCCCGCCGTCAAGCACGTCGTCGCCCTCGTAGCCCGCGACGTAGTCATCTCCTTTGCCCGCCTCGATCAGCTCGGCATCCTCGCTGCCCGAGATGACGTCGTCGCCGTCGGTTCCCTCGACCCGCGGCAGCTGGCTCAGCGTGTCGGTCGCAACGGTCAGGGGCGACTCGCCGTCCGGATCGCCGGCCGCCGGATCCTCGTCGAGAACCCAATCCTCGTCGGCCTCGGCCGTGGAGGTGTCATCGCTGTCGAACACGCCAAGCGCATCGGCGATGATCGCGCCGAAAGCGGCCGTGCCCATGAGGCCCGCCAGAAACGAAAGCATTGTCCCCTCCGCACACTGCGTCAGCACGCCTCGGCGGCACCACCCGACCGAACGCAGGCCCAGACTATCGGGAGGGCACCGACACCCGGTTAATGCCGGATGGCGGGCGCCGGGATTCTGCGTGGCTGGTGAATGGCCGGCTAACTAAGATTCGCGGCCGCTGAAGAAGGGAAGGAAGCAGTCGAGCACCGCGCGGGGGTTCTCTTCCATCACGAAATGACCCGAGGTGCAGCTGGCATCGGAGACCTGCCCCGCCCAGCGGCGCCAGACCTCGGCCGGGGCGCCGGTACTGGCCGGAAAGCCGCCCTCGGCCCAGAGGAACCTCAGCGGCGCCCCGATGCGGCGCCCGGCGGCGCGGTCGGCCTCGTCCGCCGCGCGGTCGAAGGTTGCCCCGGCACGGTAGTCGGCGCACATCGCCGCGCAGCACGCCGGGTCGGCCATCTGCGCGCGGTAGCTGTCGAGCGCGGCCTGCGGGAAGACGTCGAGCGACTTCGCCAGCGTCCACGACCGCAGCGTCCAGTCGGCATAGGCGACCGGGTCGGCGCCGATCATCCGTTCGGGCAGCGGCGCGGGCTGGGCGAGAAAGGTCCAGTGATAGGCCTTCAGCGCAAGCTCGGCGGTCCAGGCGCCCCAGAAATCGGCAGTCGGGACGATCTCGATGATGCCCAGGCGCGACAGCCGGTCGGGATGGTCGAGCGCAAAGCGATAGGCCACGCGCCCGCCCCGGTCGTGGCCGAGGATCGCGGCGCGGTCGATCCCGAGGCGGTCCATCAGGCGCAGCACATCTTCGGCCATGGTGCGCTTGGAGTAGGCGCGATGGTCGGGATCGTCGGGGGGCGCGTCGCTTTGCCCGTAGCCGCGAAGGTCGGGAACGACGGTACGGAAGCCCGCCGCGAAGGCGGGGGCGACCCGACCCCAGCAGAGCGCGTTCTGCGGGTATCCGTGCAGCAGGATCAGCGGCGGCCCCTCGCCTGCCTCGTGGACGTTGAGGGTGATGTGACCGACGTCGATCCGCCGCTGGGTGAAGCCTTCGATCGCGCTCATGGCCGCTCCTCCTCACCGACAGCCTCGCGCGCGCCGCGTCGGGACGCAAGGCAGAGCCCATGGCGAGGCGCGCGCCTTCGCTGCCTGGATCGCGCACCCGTGGCGCTTGCGTCACCGCCCCCCGGACACACCGTGCCCACGGGCGGGCCCCGGATCGGGCAGCCCCTGGGGCACAGGCCCTTCCCCGCCGGCACGCGCCTCGCGACGCCATTCCGACGGGGTCCGGCCGGTCTCGGCCTTGAAGGCGCGCACCAGGTGCGATGCATCCGCAAAGCCGGTTTCGGCAGCGATCGCCGCGACGGTCTTGCCTGTGGTGCGGAGCAGATGGCCGACCTGACCCAGCCGCACCCGGCGCCCTGCCTCGTGGGGGGCGATGCCGAGGGCCGTCGCGAAATGCCGTTCGAGCCCGCGTCGGCTGACGCCCAGCCGCGCAGCCAGACGTTCGACCGGAAGCGGCGCCTCCATCGTCTGCTGCATGATCAGAAGCGCCCGCTTCACCAGCGGGTCGCCGGTCGCCATGTCGAGCGGCAGGCCGGGCTGCGGCCTCTCGGCGCCCATGGCCTCGTCGATGATCATGATCGCCAGTGCCTTGCGCGCTGCCGCCCGGCCGATGTGTCGATCCACGAGAAAGGCCGCGAGATGTGCCGAAGAGGCGCCGCCCGAGCAGGTCAGCCGGTCGCGGTCGACCACGAAGATCTGGTCCGACACCGGCATCAGCCCCTCGAACTCCTCGAGGAAGTCGTCATGGTGGAACCAGCTCACGCAGGCCTTGTAGCCCGACATGAGGCCGGCGCGGTGGAGAATGAACGTCCCCGTGCAGACCCCGACCAGCGGGATGCCGAGGGCCGCGGCCTCGCGCAGGAAGGCGACCGTCTCGACCGGCAGCCTCTCGATCTCGTCGATCAGGCCGCCCACGACGACGATGTAGTCGAACTGCCGCGGATCGCCCAGCCGGCCATCGGGTTCGATCCGGATTCCGCACGAGGATTCGACGGCCTCCGGAAAGGGCGAGAGCACCCGCCATCGGCACAGGATCGGTCGCGACCGGTCGCCCTCGTCGGCTGCAAGGCGCAGCACGTCGACGAAGTTGGCGAAAGCGCCAAGCGTGAAGCGCCGGGCCAGCACGAAGCCGACGCGCAGGCGCGGGGCCGGTGTTGCCGCGGCGGGGCGGGAGGGCCTGTCCATGGCGCAATCCTACAATCTTCCTGGCGCAAGGATACAGGCCTTTCCGCGCGATCGTGGCAAGATGGCAGGACCGAGGCCTCTCTCCACGGATCCCCGCCATGACCCGATTCTCAGCCTTTTCGCTTCTGAAGAATGCCCTCAACGGCCACAAGGACTGGCGCGAGCAGTGGCCCGACAGCCAGCCGAAGGCCGAATACGACGTCGTCATCGTGGGCGCCGGCGGGCACGGGCTCGGCGCGGCCTACTACCTGGCGAAGGAACACGGGATCACCAATGTCGCCGTCATCGACAAGGGATGGCTTGGCGGAGGCAATACCGGCCGCAACACGACGATCATCCGGTCGAACTACCTCTACGACGAAAGCGCCCGGCTCTACGACCACGCGCTCGACCTGTGGGAGAATCTGAGCCAGGAGCTGAACTACAACCTCATGTACTCCAAACGCGGCGTGATGATGCTGGCGCACAACGTGCACGACGTGCAGTCGTTCCAGCGCCACATCCATTCGAACCGCCTGAACGGCGTGGACAACCGCTGGCTCACGCCCGAAGAGGCCAAGGCCTTCTGCCCGCCGCTCGACATCACGCCGCGCCGCCGCTACCCGGTGATGGGCGCGGCGCTGCAGATGCGGGCCGGAACCGCGCGGCACGACGCGGTCGCCTGGGGCTATGCCCGGGCCGCGGCCGCCCGCGGCGTCGACATCATCCAGAACTGCGCCGTCACTGCGATCCGCCGCGGTCCGGACGGCGCCGTGACGGGGGTCGAGACCAACAAGGGGTTCATCCGGGCAAAGAAGGTCGCCGTCTCGGCCGCCGGAAACACCTCGGTCGTGCTCCAGTCCGCCGGCCTCAGGATGCCTCTCGAAAGCTATCCGCTTCAGGCGCTGGTCTCCGAGCCGATCAAGCCGGTCTTCCCCTGCGTCGTCATGTCGAACTCGGTCCATGCCTACATCAGCCAGTCCGACAAGGGCGAGCTGGTGATCGGCTCGGGCACCGACCAGTACGTGAGCTATTCCCAGCGCGGCGGCCTGCCGCTGATCGAGCACACGGTGGCCGCGATCTGCGAGGTCTTCCCGATCTTCCGCCGGATGCGGATGCTCAGGAAGTGGGGCGGGATCGTCGATGTGACGCCGGACCGCTCTCCGATCCTGGGCAAGCTTCCGGTCAGGGGGCTTTACGTCAACTGCGGCTGGGGCACGGGCGGCTTCAAGGCGACGCCGGGCGCCGGGCACCTGCTGGCCTGGACCGTCGCCAAGGACGAGCCGCACCCGATCAACGCGCCCTTCACGCTGGAACGCTTCACCACCGGCCGGCTGATCGACGAGGCGGCGGCTGCCGCCGTCGCGCACTGACACGAGGGGAACCAGATGCTCCTGATCCACTGCCCCTACTGCGAAGCGGACCTGCCCGAGGTCGAATTCGCCTATGCCGGCGAAGCCCACATCGCCCGGCCCGCCGACCCGATGGCCCTGTCGGACGAGGAATGGCGCGACTACCTCTTCATCCGGTCGAACCCGCGCGGCACCCATTACGAGCGCTGGCGCCACATCCACGGCTGCGCGCGCTTCTTCAACGCCGTGCGCGACACCGTCAGCGACAAGTTCGTGATGACCTACAAGGCGGGCCTGCCCCGCCCCGATCTGTCCGCCCCGCGGGAGGCCGCCGAATGACCCGCTTCCGCATCCCCGGCAAGGGCCGGATCGACCACGCCCGCCCGGTCCGCTTCACCTTCGATGGCCGCACAATCGAGGGCCGCGCGGGCGACACCGTCGCCTCGGCGCTTCTGGCGAACGGCATCCATCTGATGGGCCGGAGCTTCAAGTACCACCGCCCGCGCGGCGTGGTCTCGGCCGGGTCGGAGGAGCCCAACGCGCTTCTCGGCACCACGCGCGGCGGGCCGGAGCGGTTCGAGCCCAACACGCGCGCGACCATGCAGGAGGTCTGGGAGGGGCTGACGACCGAAAGCCAGAACCGCTGGCCGACGCTCGGGTTCGACCTGGGCGCGATCAATGACCGGCTCTACATGCTGTTCTCGGCCGGGTTCTACTACAAGACCTTCATGTGGCCCCGGTCTTTCTGGGACAAGGTCTACGAGCCCTTCATTCGCCGCGTGGCCGGTCTTGGGCGCGCGCCGAGCGCTCCGGATGCCGACCACTACGCCAGCCGCAACCTGCACTGCGATGTGCTGATCGTGGGCGCCGGGCCTGCGGGCCTTGCGGCGGCACTGACGGCGGCCCGGGCCGGGGCCGAGGTCGTGCTGGTGGACGAGCACGCCGAGATGGGCGGGACGCTTCTGTCGGAGCCGCACCTGCAGATCGACGGGCAAAGCGCGTGGGAGTGGCTGGCCGCCGCGCTGGCCGAGCTGTCCGCCCTGCCTAACGCCCGGCTGATGAGCCGCACCACCGCCATCGGCTACTATCACCAGAACATGGTGGGCCTCTGCCAGCGGGTCACCGACCACCTTGCCCGCCCGCCCGCCGACGCCCCGCGCGAGCGGCTGTGGCGCGTGCGCGCCGGGCAGGTCGTGCTGGCGCAGGGCGCGATCGAGAAGCCGCTAGCCTTCGATGGCAACGACCGCCCGGGCGTCATGCTGTCGGGGGCTGCACAGACATTCCTGCATCGCTTCGGCGTGAAGGTGGGTGACCGCGCGGTGGTGGTGACCACCCATGACAGCGCCTGGCATGCCGCCTTCGACCTTGCCGAAGCCGGAACCGCCGTTGCCGCCATCGTCGACCTGCGCGAGGATGTGACGCAGGACCTGCGGTCCCGTGCTGCCGCGCTGGGCATCGAGGTGCTGACCGGCCACGCCGTCACCACCACCTCGGGCCGCCTGCGCGTGGCGTCGGTGCGGGTCGGCAAGGTTTCGGGCGGCCGCGTCGGGCCGACCCGCCGGATCGCCTGCGACACGCTTCTGATGTGCGGCGGGTGGACGCCCTCGCTGCACCTGTTCAGCCACACCAGGGGCACGCTGCGCTGGGATCCCGACCAGGGTGCCTTCCTGCCCGACCGCAAGACCGAGGAATGCCACATCGCCGGCGCCGGCCGCGGCCTCTGGGGTGTCGCCTTGGCGCTCGAGGACGGCGCCCGGGCCGGCGCGGCTGCGGCCACGGCGGCGGGGCGCAAGGCCGGAGCCGGCACCTTCGCGGTAGAGGGTGACCGGCCCGGCCGCGGGGTCGCGGTCAGGGACCTGCCGACCGACGGGGACCCGGCCAGGGCACGCGCCTTCGTCGACTTCCAGAACGACGTGACCGCCAAGGACATCCGCCTTGCGGTCCGCGAAGGGATGCGCTCTATCGAGCACGTCAAGCGATACACCACCAACGGAATGGCGACCGACCAGGGCAAGCTGTCCAACATCAACGGTCTGATGATCGCGTCCGACGCGCTGGGCAAGCCCGCGCCCGAAGTCGGGCTGACCACCTTCCGCCCACCCTACACGCCGACCACCTTCGGCGCTCTGGCAGGCTACCACAAGGACGGCCATTTCGAGGTCACCCGCAAGACGCCGATCGACGGCTGGGCCGAGGCGCAAGGTGCAGTGTTCGAACCGGTCGCGCTCTGGCGCCGCGCGCGCTACTTCCCGCGCCCGGGCGAGGACATGGCGGCCGCCGTCAACCGCGAATGCCGCGCGGTGCGGCAGGCAGTCGGCCTCTTCGACGCCTCGACCCTCGGCAAGATCGAGGTGGTCGGGCCCGACGCCGCCACCTTCCTGGAACGGATGTACACCAACCCCTGGGCCAAGCTTGCCCCCGGCCGCTGCCGCTATGGCCTGCTTCTGGGCGAGGACGGCTTCATCCGCGACGACGGCGTGATCGGCCGGCTGGCGGCCGACCGCTTCCATGTCACCACCACCACGGGCGGTGCCGCGCGCGTGCTGAACATGATGGAGGACTACCTCCAGACCGAATGGCCCGACCTCGACGTCTGGCTCACCTCGACCACCGAGCAATGGGCGGTGGCCGCGCTTCAGGGACCGAGCGCCCGCAAGGTACTGGAGCCGCTGGTCGAGGGCCTCGACCTGTCGGACGAGGCGTTCCCGCACATGGCGGTTGCCGACTGCACCGTGGCGGGTTTCCCTGCGCGGCTGTTCCGGGTGTCGTTCACCGGCGAGCTGGGCTTCGAGGTGAACGTCCCCGCCCGCCACGGCCGCGCCCTCTGGGAAGCGCTCTGGGCAGCGGGGCAGGCGCACGGGATCACCGCCTATGGCACCGAGACGATGCACGTCCTGCGCGCCGAGAAGGGCTTCATCATCGTCGGACAGGATACCGACGGCACTGTCACGCCGCAGGACGCGGGGCTTTCCTGGGCCATCGGCAAGGCGAAGCCCGACTTTGTGGGCAAGCGGTCGCTGACGCGTTCCGACATCGTGGCCGAGGGCCGCAAGCAGCTTGTCGGCCTTCTGACCGACGACCCGAAGACCGTGCTGACCGAGGGCGCGCAGATCGTCGCCGACCCGGCGCAGGCCCTGCCAATGAAGATGATCGGCCATGTCACCTCGTCCTACTGGTCCGACACGCTCGGCCGGTCGGTCGCCATGGCGCTGGTCGAGGGCGGCCATGGGCGGATGGGGCAGACCCTGCACGTGCCGACCGGAGGCCGCACCGTCGCGGCCAAGGTGACGGGTGTCACCTTCCACGACCCCGATGGCCAACGCCTGAAGGTCTGAGGAGCGACACGCCATGACCACCACGATGCATACCCTGGCAGCAGCGGGCGTGACCGTCGCCGAAGGCGCGCCCAGGTCGCGCCATGCGCTGCGCCTGCGCGACGCGGCCGCCGCCGGCGCGGCGCTGGGGCTCGCCCTTCCCGTGAAGGTCGGCGCCATGGCCGAGGCGG
Source organism: Paracoccaceae bacterium (assembly GCA_025458985.1). Classification (GTDB taxonomy): domain Bacteria; phylum Pseudomonadota; class Alphaproteobacteria; order Rhodobacterales; family Rhodobacteraceae; genus JALORM01. Next base: position 9,554 of record JALORM010000035.1, read on the forward strand.
CGGGCAGGCGCGCGCTCTGCCTCGGCCCCGACGAATGGCTTCTGGAAGGCCCGCCGGGCGACCGGCCCTTGCTTCCCGAGACGCTGCCCCATGCGCTGGTCGACATCTCGGACCGCGAGGTGACCTTCGTTGTCGAAGGCCCGCGCGCGGCCGAGCTTCTGTCGATCGGCATCGCCCGGAACCTGGCTCTTCTTGCGCCCGGCACCGGCTGCCGGACCGCGTTCGACAGTGCCCAGGCGATCCTGGTGCGCGAGTCCGAACAGGCGTTTACCCTGTCGGTCTGGCGCAGCTTCGCACCGCATGTGGCCGAGCTTCTGGACATCGGCCGGCGCGAACTGGCCTGCGGCCTCTGACCCGACGCCCGGACCGGACTCGCGTCCGGTCCGGCGACGGGCATCCGCAGGCCGCGCTCTACGTCGGGGCCGTTCCCCCAAGTGGCCGGAGTCGCCCCGGGAGTCGTCCGTCCGGCCGCTGTTGCCTCTACGGCCGTCCCGCCCGATCACGTTGCAGTCGCCGTCGCATGCAATCGGCAACGAGGTCGAGCTGGCCTATGCGCGCTCCGATCTGTTCGACCGGCGCCGGGCGCTGATGGACGCCTGGGGGCGCTGCGTCGCCGGCAAGAGCGGCGAGGTCGTGGAGCGTGTCCGGTGAACCACGCCCCCCCCAGTCGCGCCAGACCTTCCGCGCGTGGTCTCGTTGCTTGCCTTCCCGCCGGTCTCCATCCACGCAAGCGCGCCGAAGGTCAGGGTCCGGTCGTCGCCGGTCCGGGCACCTATGGCGAGCCGGCAAACCGGCCCCCGGATCGTCCTGCCGATTGGCGCCGGGATGAAGGCCTTGGGAGGCGAGGATCAGTCCGGGGCCTGAAGCTCGGGTTGCCCGGGCACGTAGTTGAACAGCTCAAGTCGCGCGCCCTGGCCGTTCGGCTCGAGGCGGATCGCCGTCAGGCTTGCCGGCCCGACCGGTACGATCTGGCGGGGGGCAAGGCCGAGATAGTGTTCCAGAAGCGCGCGGATCACGCCACCATGGCAGACGGCAAGCAGGCTTGCCCCGCCGGCCTCGCGCGCCGCCTCGATCGCGGCGACCGTGCGGGCGCGGAAGTCCGGCCAGAGCTCGCCCCCCGCGGGCGCATGGGTGCCCGCGCGCCAGCCGAGATAGGCCTCGCGGTCGCGCGCGATCAG
>JALORM010000421.1 GCA_025458985.1 Paracoccaceae bacterium
CCGGTGTTGAACCACTGCGGCGAGTTCGGCGCCGCCATCTGGCGGGCGAGCATCAGCCGCATCTCGTCGAAATAGGCGCGGGCATCGGCCTCGGTCGTGAAGTAGCCGCCCTTCCAGCCCCAGTAGGTCCAGGCGCCGGCCAGCCGGTCGAAGACCTGGCGGGCCGAGGTCTCGCCGCCGAATCGCGCGGCCTCGGGCAGCTCGGCCAGTGCGGCTTCGTCGGGGACCGACCGCCACAGGAACTCGGGCACGCCCTTTTCCTTCACGCGGCGCAGGCGTGCGGCGACCCCGGCCTTGCGGAAATACTTCTGGGCGATGACGTCCGAGGCGACCTGACTCCACCCGGCAGGAACCTCCAGCCCTTCGAGCCGGAAGACGACCTTGCCATCGGGATTGCGAATCTCGGAGGTGGTGGTGGTGAACTCGATCCCCGCGTAGGCGTCTGCTCCAGCCTGGGTGAACATGCGTTCGATCTTCATTGCCCCGTCTCTTTCTTTATGTGGCCCGCAAGGGCGTCCCTCGTTCCGCACCGTCCCCGAACTGCGGCAATGACAAGGTAGACGCCACGCCCGCTCCCCCAAGCGGTCGGTCCGATCCGGGCACTGGCAGGTGCCCCGTTGTGCGGCGGTGTCTCCCCTGCCCGCCTCCGCACTAGATGTAGTGCTTCGTCAGACAGCCAACACAACCTGCCGTAGGCTTGCGGGGGGCGTCAACGGAAAATTCATCTTTTCCACGACAAAATGCGCTTGACGCGCGGGGGCACAGGCAACGCCCGCGGGGCTCCGGCCGTGGCGTCGATTCGAGGCCGGACGGTGCAGGTCCTGCAATTCCTCGTGCCCGTTCCGATGCTTGTCCGGATCGCCTGCACCAGCACGTCAAGACGCCCCGGCAGGGGCGCCGGGGCGTCAGCCGGGATCGCTGCCCGGGAAGCTCAGCCTTCGTCGTCGGACGTCGGAACCAGCCGGATCAGCGGCGCGTCCGCGCCGTCGGCGATGGCATAGACGAATCCGTCCGCAGGACCGACGGCGACGTCGCGGATCCGCCAGCCCTCGTCCTCCAGCAGCCGCTCGGACTCGGCAACCTGTTCGCCCGACACCTCGAAGAGGCCGAGGTACTGGTGGGCCAGGTTCCCGATCAGCAGCCGCCCCTGCCATTCGGGGAAGGCCGCGCCGTCGTAGAAGACCATGCCCGAGGGCGGAAAGTTGTCCGCGCGGCCCGGACCCCAGTGAAAGATCGGGGCGGTCACGCCCTCGACGTCCGCATGACCTTGCGAGAACTGCGCGCCCGTGCGGTAGTCGACACCGTAGCCTGCCAGCGGCCAGCCGAAGTTGCCGCCCGCGACCGCGACGTTGATCTCGTCGCCCCCGGCCTCGCCGTGCTCGGCGACCCAGAGCGCGCCGCTCTCGGGGTGGACGGTCAGCGCCTGGATGTTGCGGTGCCCGTAGGAGAAGATCGCGGGCTCGGCGCCCTCGGTCGCGACGAAGGGATTGTCCTGCGGCACCGATCCGTCCAGGTTCAGCCGGACGATGGCGCCGTTCGCGCTCGACAGGTCCTGGGCGATGTGGTCGGCGCCGAAGTTCTTGAACTGCCGGTCGCCGAAGCCCACGAACATGTGGCCATCCGCAAAGGCGATGCGCGAGCCGTAGTGGCCGCTGCTCTCGCTGGTCGCGAAGAATGGCCCGGCCGCGAACAGCACCTCGACCGCACCGAGCGTCATGGCCTCGAGGTCCAGAGCGGCACGCCCGACATGGGTCGCGGTGCGGCCCTCGTCATCGGCGCCCGACCACGTCAGGTAGACGTAGGGCTCGGCCGGATAGTCGGGGTGGAGCGCGATGTCCAGAAGCCCGCCCTGCCCTTCGGAGACCACCTCGGGCACGCCCGCGATCTCGGCCACGTCGCCGCCATCGACGGTCACGAGCTTGAGCGCGCCGGTCCGTTCGGTCACCAGCAGGCGGTCACCGTCCGGCAGGAAGGCGATCGCCCAGGGCGAGGTCAGGCCGTCGGCGATGCGCTCGACCTCGAATGCGGGCGACTGCTGCGCCAGTGCGGGCGCGACCGAAAGGCCAAGGCTCAGGGCGGCAACCGAGGCTGCGCGTACAAGGGCGGGCCGGGTGACGGGCTGGATCTGCATGGGTGACGGGTCCTCCTTCGCAGGAACGGGCCGGGCACCGTGCCCGGCCGAAGGACAAGGTAATGCAGGGCCGGGCGGAGGGTTTCCCGACCGCCCCTGACGGGCGATCACATGCGCGCGAGGGCCTGTGCACCGGCGGACTCGCGGAGATCGGCGCAATGGTCGGGGCGGCGAGATTCGAACTCACGACCTTCTGTACCCAAAACAGACGCGCTACCAGGCTGCGCTACGCCCCGACGGAGCGCTGTCTACTCCGGGAAGGCCGGCCTGCAAAGCCCTACTCGTCGCAGGGCCAGGCGGCGGCGTCCTGGGGCAGCGCCGGATGGCGCAGCTCGGCGCCCGGTGCGATGCCGATCGCGCGCGCCAGCCCGCCGTTGATCTCGAGCACGGTCAGGACGTCGCCCCCGCCGGGGATCGCGGTCAGGTCGTGCGGCACCGCATTCTCGTGCACCTTGGTGACCACGCCGGCTGCGTCGGTGAACACCATGTCGAGCGGGATCAGCGTGTTCTTCATCCAGAAGGCCACCGGCTGCGGCCTTTCGTAGACGAA
>JALORM010000036.1 GCA_025458985.1 Paracoccaceae bacterium
GACCTGTTCCTGCGCGAGGTCGCGCGCGAGATGGTGGTGAAGGCGGGGCAGAAGTGCACCGCGATCCGCCGGATCATCGTGCCTGCCCGGCACCTCGACGCCGTCGCCGCGGCGCTGGCCGACCGGCTGGGGAAGGTGACGGTCGGCCTGCCCGCCGACGAGGGCACCCGCATGGGGCCCCTCGCCAGCCTTGCCCAGCGGGCCGAGGTGCGGGCACGCATCTCCGACCTGCGCGCCGAGGCCGAGGTCATCGCGGGCGACCCTGATGCCCCGCGCCTCGCCTCGGGCGATCCGCAGGCGGGCGGGTTCCTGAACCCCGTCCTGCTGGCCTGCGCCCGGCCCCACGCGGCGCAGGCGGTTCACGACGTGGAAGCCTTCGGCCCCGTCGCCACGCTGATGCCCTATGACGAGCCTGAGGAAGCCGCCGAGTTGGCGGCGATGGGGAAGGGATCGCTGGTGGCCTCGGTCTTCACCGATGACCCCGGCGTCGCCGAGGCGGTGGTGCTGGGCCTCGCCCCGCACCACGGGCGGGTGATGATCGGCAACCGGGCGTCGGCGAAATCCTCGACCGGCCACGGCTCCCCCTTGCCGATGCTGGTGCATGGCGGGCCGGGCCGCGCGGGCGGCGGCGAGGAACTGGGCGGGATCCGGGGCGTGACCCACTACATGCAGCGCACCGCCGTGCAGGGGGCGCCGCGGCTGCTGTCGGCCGTGACCGGCCGCTGGACGGAAGGGGCGGAGGCCCGCGAGGGCGCGCATCCCTTCCGCAGGTCGCTGAAGGACCTGCGCATCGGCGACCGCGTCACCACGTCGGCCCGCACCGTCACGCTTGAGGATATCGAGCACTTCGCCGCCTTCACCGGCGACACGTTCTACGCCCACATGGACGAGGCCGCGGCGAAGGCGAACCCGTTCTTCGACGGCCGCGTCGCGCATGGCTACCTGGTGCTCAGCTTCGCCGCGGGCCTCTTTGTCGACCCCGCGCCGGGGCCGGTCTTGGCGAACTACGGGGTGGACCATCTGCGCTTCCTGACGCCGGTCTATCCGGGCGACAGCCTCAAGGTCCGCCTCACGGCAAAAGAGATCACCCCGCGCGCCACGGCCGAGCATGGCGAGGTCCGCTGGGACGCGCAGGTGACGAACCAGCGGGACGAGGTCGTCGCGCAGTACGACGTGCTGACGATGGTGGCGAAGGACTGGGCCTGACCGCACCCCGGTCTTGATCGGCGTCAAATACACCCCCGGGCGACGCCCCTAGTCTGGCCGGCATTGCAGTCATGCGATTTGCCGCTGGAGGTGTGCCGTGGACTTCGGTCTGTTCTTCTTTGCCAACCACGATGCTGCCGAACGATGCTGCCGAACATGGCGGCCAGTACGACCTGATCTTCCGCAGCGCCCGATGGGCCGACCGCAACGGCTTTGCCCGGCTCTGGATTCCCGAGCGGCATTTCCACAGCTTCGGTGGCCTGTCGCCCAATCCCTCGGTGCTGGCGGCCGCACTGGCGGCGGTGACCGACCGCATCCAGCTGTGCTCGGGCAGCGTGGTCCTGCCGCTGCACGACCCGATCCGGGTGGCCGAGGAATGGGCCGTGGTCGACAACGTCGGCGCGAGATCCTGCAGGAAAAGACCCGGACCCTGCGGACCCTCTGGCGCGGCGAGCCGCATCTGGCGACCAACCCGCTGGGCGAGACGGTGGATGTCCGCATCGTGCCCCGCCCGGTCCAGAAGGAGGTGCCGATCTGGATCACCTCGGCCGCCAACCCCGAGACGTTCCGCGAGGCCGGCGCGATGGGCGCAAACGTCCTGACCCACCTTCTGGGCCAGACGGTCGAGGCGCTGGAAGGCAAGATCGCGACCTACCGCGAGGCCCGGGCCGCCGCCGGCCACCCGGGCTGCGGCACGGTCAGCCTGATGCTGCACACGCTGGTCGGCGACAGCGACGAAGAGGTCCACGACCTCGCGCGCGAGCCGATGAAGCGCTACCTCGGGGCTTCGCTGAACCTGGCGGCGGCGCATCTGGCCTCGGTCCCGTTCCTCAAGGACCCGTCGCGCATCGACCTTGCGGCGCTGACGCCCGATCTGGTCGACGAGACGCTGGAGGCCTCGTTCGAGAAGTACTTCCACATGGGCAGCCTGATGGGGTCGTTCGAGAAGTGCCTCGAGACGGTGGCGCGCATGGAAGAGATCGGCGTGGACGAGATCGCCTGCCTGATCGACTTCGGGCTGGACCCCGCCGTGGTCTCGGAGGGGCTGGAGAACCTGGGCGTGGTGCGAAAGCTGTCCAATCCCGCCCCGCTGCGCGTGCCTGTGCGGCAGACCGAACCCGCCTAGCCTGCGGTCAGCGGATCCAGACCTCGACCCGGCGGTTGATGCGGCGGCCCCATTCGGTGTCGTCGCAGGCCATCGGCAGCGCCTCGCCGAAGGCCACTGCGGTAAAGCGGACGCGGTCGAAATCCGCGCCGTCCGCCAGGGCCCGGACCGCGCTCATCGCCGTTTCGGCGCGCGCGCGTGCGATGCGCAGGTTGGCTTCGGCCGACCCTTCGCCGTCCGAGAAGCCGGCAAAGATCAGTTCGCGCCCGTCATGAACCCCGGCCTCGATCGCCTCGGACAAGAGGACCGCGTGTCCGCGCGACGGCGCGTCGAGCCCTGCCGCGCCCGGCCGGAAGCGGAACGTGGGGCTGAGCCGTTCGGCCCCCGCAAGAGCGCGGATCATGGCCTGCAGGTCGGCAAGGCGGGTCTCGGACCCGGCGGTGAGGATGGCGTTGGCCAGCCGCTCGCCCTGCGCGGCCAGTGGCTGACGGCGGGCGCCGAGGTCGGTGAAGCCGGCCCGGCGGATCACGCGTTCGGCGGCCGGGGTCGAAAGGAACGACAGGAAGTCCCGCGCGACCGCCGGCAGCCGCCGGGCAGGGGCGTAAAGGAACATCGGCGCGACAAGAGGGTAGTCTTCGCTGCGAACGGCCACCTCGTCGGCACGCAGGGCGACGCCGCATCCGCCGGCCAGGGCCAGGGTCCGCGCACTGCCCAGCGCCGAGGCAAGCGTCACGCCAAGCGCGTAGGGATCGCCCGCCACGGCATCCGCGACCGATGCCGCGTCCGGGTGGCGCCGGGCCGCTGGCGAGAGGGTCTGGCCGCCGGGCGCAAGAAGGACCGTCTCGATCCCCTGCTGCGGCCCGAGGCTCTGCTCCATCGCGTGCAGCCGGATCGGCGCATCGGCAGTCCCGCCAAGCGGCCCCCAGTCGGCGATCTCGCCCGACAGCGCGCGCGTCAGGTTCTCGATCGAGATCGCGTCGAGCGCGTTGCCCGGGGCGACCGCGGCCACGAAGGCATCGAAGGCGACGACGCGGCTTTGCGACGGCGCCGACAGCGTCCCGATCCCCGCTTCGCGGCCAAGCGCAACCTCGGCCGGGGTCACCTCGCGCGCGGCCATGGCCAGATCGGCCTCGCCCGCGACGAGGTCGGCAAACCCTTCCTCGGTCGTGGTCAGGCGGAAGTCGATCCGCGCGAGGGGGCGGCCGTCCGGTTCGGCAAGGCTGTAGGTGAAGCCAAGGGGGTCGCGGATGGCGCGGCTGGCGGCAAGCCCGCGCTGGGCGGCGAAGGCCTCGACCAGGGCGGGCATCAGCACGTCGCCCATCGCCGTCGCGCCCGAGATCGTGACCTGCGCGACGAAGGCCTCGAGGTCGGGGCAGGCCGGGCCGCTGCACTGGACCCCGGTCGCGTCGACCGTCAGGACGCCATAGACGGTGTCGATCCGGTAGAATTCGCCGTCGAAGCCCAGAAGGTTGCCGTCAAGCACCAGCCCGCCGCCGCGGGCGGTCAGGCGGACATCCTGCGCGGCGGCAGGACCGGGATCGGTTGCGAGCGCGGCAAGCACCGCCGCGCCAAGGCAAATTCGGCGCATCGCAGGCCCTGGCAGAGGCGGGCGTCAGTCGGTGCTGCCGATCCTCAGGTCGCGCGCAAGATTTTTCAACACCAGATCCGTGGCCTGGCCCGTGCCGCAATCGGGCACCGGCAGCGACACGGCGACCGGCGCCCCGGGAAGCCCGTCGCCGATCTGGAGCGTCACCGCCTCGATCGGCCGACCGCAAGTCTCGGGCGTGACCTCGGCCGACAGGGCCAGGCGAACCGCGCCCTCCCGCCGCGAACCCACCGCCGGGAAGGAATAGACCTCGGCCATGCGGCCTTCGGAAACGCCGGGCGTCCCCAGTTCCAGCAGGTAGCCGCCGCGGCCGGCTTCGGCCACCGCAGGCTGGCGCGGGGCGCCGTGCCAGACGTGGCCCGCCCCGCCGGGGCCGGCGCCGAACTCGTAGGCATGGACCGAAAGCCCGCTTCCGCCGGTGGGCCACATCGTCACCATCCGCTCGTAGCCGGACGCCCCGGGCACTGCTGCGGCGGCCGCAAGCGTCTGGCCGTCTGACAGCACGGCCGTGAATTCGGCCATGGGGTCGAAGGCGGGAAAGCGTGCCCTGACCACGCCGGAACTGGAGGCGAGGTACGTCGCCTCGAGCGGCCCGTGCCTCAGCGTGACCGGCTCTCCGGCCAGGCAGGGCGTCTGGACCGTCAGGTCCACCGTCGCGCCCGGGGCCGGCTCGGCCGTCAGGCTTGCAGCGCAGAGCAGGCCCAGCGGGCCATAGCTCGGAAGCGCGCCGGGCGAGGGAAGATCCTCGGGCACCGCAAGCGCGACCTCGTGCCGGGGCAGGGGACCGTGCCCGGGATCGGCGGGAAGCGCCGGTCCCGCGGTGACGCCCACCGCTGCCAGGATGACCTCGGCCCCACCCGAGCCCGCTTGCGTGCCGTCGGCTGCCTGTGCCGCCGTGCCCGCACCCAGGACCAGAAAAGCCGCTACGAATGCCCCGGAAAGGGGTTTGTTACCGCTCGTCCTCATGTCGCTGCATTCTCCGTCAGCGTGATTTGCTGTGGACAATACCGGATTCAGACAGCGTTGTCAGTGACTTTCAGGACACAATGTCAGGCAAGTCGTCCGTGGCAGTGCTTGAACTTCTTCCCCGAGCCGCAGGGACAGGGGTCGTTGCGACCAGGATTGCCCCAGGTCGTGGGGTCGGCCTCGTCGAACCCGGCCCGCATCGGCGCGGCCGCCGTCGCGCCGGCAGTGCCGGCGTCGGCCAAGGCGCCGGCGGGCTCGGGTACCCGGGCCTCGGCCTCGGCCGGCTGCGCCGGGGCCGCGGCGCGTGCCTGCGCCGCCATCTGCCGCATCATCTGGTCCTGTTCGTCCTGGGTCATCGGACGAACGCGGGCGAGCTTCTGCGTCACGTCCTCGCGCAGCGATTCCAGCAGGTTCTCGAACAGCGCGAAGCTTTCGTTCTTGTATTCGTTCAGGGGATCGCGCTGGGCATAGCCACGGAACCCGATGACCGACCGCAGATGTTCGAGCGTCAGCAGGTGCTCACGCCACTTGCTGTCGATCGTGCCCAGAAGGAACTGCTTCTCGATCTGGCGCATGGTCTCGGGCCCGAAGGCCTCGGCCTTCTCGTCGATCATCCTGTCGCTTGCTTCGGCGATGCGCTCGGCCATGGCCGCCTGGTCGACGCCCTCTTCCCCGGCCCAGTCCGCCACCGGCAGGTCCAGCGCCATCTTCTCGCGCAGCGCCTCGGCAAGGCCCTCGGTGTCCCACTGGTCGGCGTAGGACTTGGGCGGAAGGTAGGTGTCGACGAGGTCCTCGACGACCTGGTGGCGCATGTCGCCGACGATCTCGGACAGATCCTCGGCCTCCATGATCTCGCGGCGCTGGCTGAAGATCACCTTGCGCTGGTCGTTCATCACGTCGTCGAACTTCAGAAGCTGCTTGCGGATGTCGAAGTTGCGTGCCTCGACCTTCGCCTGCGCCTTCTCGAGCGACTTGTTCACCCAGGGGTGAACGATGGCCTCGCCTTCCTTCATGCCCAGCGTCGACAGCACCTTGTCCAGCCGCTCGGACCCGAAGATCCGCATCAGGTCGTCTTCCAGCGACAGGTAGAATTCGGACTTGCCGGGGTCGCCCTGGCGGCCGGACCGGCCGCGGAGCTGGTTGTCGATCCGCCGGCTCTCGTGCCGTTCGGTGGCCAGCACGAACAGCCCGCCGGCCTGCTTGACCGCCTCTTCCTCGTCGCGGTGCTCGGCCTCGATGCGGGCGCGCACCGCGTCGGGGTGGGCCTCGGGGTCGGCCGCCAGCGCGTCGAGCACCTTCATCTCGACATTGCCGCCCAGCTTGATGTCGGTGCCGCGGCCGGCCATGTTGGTGGCGATGGTGACGGCGCCGACCTTGCCGGCCTCGGCGATGATCTTCGCTTCCTGCTCGTGATAGCGGGCGTTCAGCACGTTGTGCGGGATGCCGGCCTGCTTCAGCAGGCCCGACAGGAATTCGGACTTCTCGATCGAGGTCGTGCCGACGAGGATCGGCTGGCCGCGGCCATGCGCATCGCCGATGGCCTTCACGATGGCCTCATACTTCTCGCGACCGGTGCGGAACACCTGGTCGTGTTCATCCAGCCGCGCGATGGGGCGGTTGGTCGGCACCTCGACCACGCCGAGACCGTAGATCTGCTTGAACTCCTCGGCCTCGGTCGCGGCGGTGCCGGTCATGCCGGCAAGCTTGCCGTAGAGGCGGAAGTAGTTCTGGAAGGTGACGCTGGCGAGCGTGACGTTCTCGGGCTTGATGTCGACGCCTTCCTTGGCCTCGATGGCCTGGTGCAGGCCGTCCGACAGGCGGCGGCCGATCATCATGCGGCCGGTGAACTCGTCGATCAGCATCACCTCGCCGTCACGGACGATATAGTCCTTGTCGCGGGTGAAGAGCTTGTGCGCCTTCAGCGCCTGGGTGGCGTGGTGCACCAGCGTCGTGCTTTCGGGATCGTAGAGCGACTGGCCCTCGGGCAGAAGGCCCGCATCGCGCAGGCGCGTCTCGATGAATTCGTTGCCCTCTTCCGAGAAGGTGACGTTGCGCGTCTTCTCGTCCAGCGTGAAGTGATCGTCCGCCACCTCGGGGATCAGGGCATCCACGAGGCGATAGAGCTCGGACCGGTCCTGGCTCGGGCCCGAGATGATGAGCGGCGTGCGCGCCTCGTCGATGAGGATCGAGTCAACCTCGTCGACGATCGCGAAGTTGTGCCCGCGCTGGCTCATGTCTTCGATCGACGAGCGCATGTTGTCGCGCAGGTAGTCGAAGCCGAGCTCGTTGTTGGTGGCGTAGGTCACGTCGGCCCGGTAGGCCTCGCGCTTTTCGGCCTCGGGCTGCTGCGGCACCACGACGCCCACCGTCAGGCCAAGCTGGCGGTACACCTTGCCCATCCAGTCGGCATCGCGCCGGGCGAGGTAGTCGTTCACCGTGACGATGTGGACGCCCTTGCCCGACAGCGCGTTGAGATAGGCGGGGAAGGTGGCGACAAGGGTCTTGCCCTCGCCCGTCTTCATCTCGGCGATGTTGCCCTGGTGCAGGAAGATCCCGCCCATCAGCTGCACGTCGAAGGCGCGCAGGCCCAGCGCGCGCCGGGCCGCCTCGCGGCAGTTGGCGAAGGCCTCGGGCAGCAGGTCGTCGAGGCTTTCGCCCTTCTGGGCGCGCATCGACAGCCGTTCGGTCCGTGCCTTGATCTCGTCGTCAGAGAGCTTCTCGAACTCGGGTTCAAGCGCGTTGATCCGGTCGATCAGCGGGCGGACAGCCTTGATCCTTCGGTCGTTCGGCGAGCCGAAGACCTTCCTGGCGATGGTTCCGAAGCCCAGCATGTCTCTTCCGGTTCTGCCCTGACAGGGTCGTGTACGAACGCGCCTTGCCCCCCTTGGCGCCCGGGCCTAGTAAGGGGGCCAGCGAAGAACGGGGTGCCCGGCGCTCGGACCCGAGCGATGTAAGCGGGCGGCTCCGGACTGTCAACGTCGCCGGCAACCCGAGGGGGGCGGCGGCCGGAATGGGAGTGACCCTATGACCCTTGCGAAACACCTTCTGCGCGGCCTTCTGCTGTCTGCGGCCCTGGTGCAGGCCGTGCCCGCGCAGCAGGCAGCCGAAGGCGCCGATGCCGGGGCCGCGACCGAAGCTGCGCCCGAAACGACCGCGGCGACGGTCGAGGCGACGGCCGACACGGTGGTGGCCACCGTGAACGGCACCGAGATCACGGTCGGTCACATGATCGTCGCGCTGGCGCGCCTGCCGCAGCAGTACCAGCAGCTGCCCGACGAGGTGCTGTTTCCTGGCATCCTCGACCAGCTGATCCAGCAGCTGGCCATCGGCGCCACGGGCGACGGCTCGCTGTCCGCCGGATCGGCGCTGGCGCTCGAGAACGAGCGGCGGCAGTTCCTGGCCGCCGAGGTGCTGGGCGGCCTGTCCGAGGGCGCGGTGACCGAAGAGGCGCTTCAGGCGCTCTATACCGAGCGCTACGCCGAGGCAGAGGCGAGCCGCGAATACAACGCCTCGCACATCCTGGTCGAGACCGAGGAGGAAGCGGCCGCGATCAAGGCCGAAGTCGAGGGCGGCGCCGATTTCGCGGCCCTTGCGCTGGAGAAGTCGACCGGACCCTCGGGGCCGAACGGCGGCGACCTGGGCTGGTTCGGCCCCGGCATGATGGTCGAGCCCTTCGAACAGGCCGTCATGGGCCTGGAGCCCGGGCAGGTGTCGGACCCGGTGCAGACCCAGTTCGGCTGGCACGTCATCCGCCTGAACGAGACCCGCATGAAGGAGGCGCCCGAGCTTGATGCCGTGCGCGAGGAACTGACGAGCGAGCTTCAGACCCGCGCCGTCGACGCCGCCGTCGCCGCGGCCACCGAGGCCGCCGAGATCGTGCGCAACGATGCCGGGATCGACCCGTCGGTCCTGCGCAACCTCGACCTCGTGGCGAACTGACCGGAGGCGCGGCCGTGGCCAAGGGCAAGGACAAGAAGGCGAAGAAGGACAAGGCCGCGAAGAAGGGCAAGAAGGCTAGGGGTGCCGCCAAGGCGCACCCGGTCTCGCCGCTGGCGCCGAAGGGCGGCTTCCCGTCGCTTCCGGCGATTTCCGGGGCCGAGTTCGCGGCCGTCGCGGCGGGCGTGCGCTATGCCGGGCGTCTCGACGTCATGGTGGCCCGCCTTGCCCCCGGCACCGCCATCGCCGGGGCCTTCACCCGGTCCGCCACGCGGTCGGCTCCGGTTCGCGCCTGCGAGGCGCGGCTGGCGATGAAGCCTGACCCGAAGGCCGGCGCGGCGATCGTGGTGAACTCGGGCAATTCCAACGCCTTCACAGGCGCGGCGGGCGAGACCTCGGTCGCCGCGGTGACGGACGCCGTCGCCAAGGCCCTGGACGTGCCCGCGGCGCGGGTCTTTCCCGCCTCCACCGGGGTCATTGGTCAGCCGCTGCCGCACGAGCGCATCGTGGCGGTCACGGGCGACCTTGCCGCGGGGCTTGCCGAAGGCAACATCGAGCTCGCCGCCCGCGCCATCATGACGACCGACACCTTCCCCAAGGGCGCGACCGCCACGGTCGAAATCGACGGCGCGCCGGTGACCATCGCGGGCATCGCCAAGGGCTCGGGCATGATCGCGCCCGACATGGCGACGATGCTGGTCTACCTGTTCACGGATGCGAAGGTCGGCCCGGTGCCGCTGCAGCGGATGCTGTCGCGCGCGGTGGACGAGACGTTCAACTGCATCACCGTCGACGGCGATACCTCGACCTCCGACACGCTGATCCTGGCCGCCACGGGAAAGTCGAAGGCACCCGAGATCCGCGACGTGCGGACCCGCCAGGGCCGCGACTTCTACGCCGCGCTGTGCCGCGTGATGATGGATCTGGCGCACCAGGTCGTGCGCGACGGCGAGGGCGCGACGAAGTTCGTCGAGGTCGCCGTGACCGGCGCGAAGGACGCGGGCGACGCGAAGAAGGTGGCCTTCGCCATCGCCAACTCGCCGCTCGTCAAGACCGCGGTCGCGGGGCAGGACCCGAACTGGGGCCGCATCGTGATGGCCGTCGGCAAGTCGGGCGCCGAGGCCGACCGCGACCGGCTTACGATCCGCCTGGGCGAGGTGCTGGTGGCCGAGAAGGGGATGGTCGCGCCAGGCTACAGGGAAGCCGACGGCGCCGCGCACATGAAGGGCGAAGAGATCCGGATCGGCGTGGACCTCGGCCTCGGCAAGGGCGCGGCCACGGTCTGGACCTGCGACCTGACCGACCGCTACGTCGAGATCAACGCCGACTACCGGTCGTGAAGACTGTCCTCGTTTCCGCAGTGGCGCTGATCGACCGCGACGGGCGCGTGCTGCTGGCGCAGCGCCCCGAAGGCAAGTCGATGGCGGGCCTGTGGGAGTTTCCCGGCGGCAAGGTCGAACCGGGCGAGACGCCCGAAGCTGCCCTGGTGCGCGAACTGCACGAGGAACTGGGGATCGACACCTGGAAAAGCTGCCTCGCGCCGCTGACCTTCGCCTCGCACTCCTACGAGGACTTCCACCTGCTGATGCCGCTCTTCGCCTGCCGCAAGTGGGAGGGGGTGCCCCAGTCGCGCGAGGGGCAGGCGCTGGCCTGGGTCAGGCCGGAGAAGCTCCGCGACTACCCCATGCCCCCCGCCGACCTGCCCCTGATCCCGGTGCTGAGGGACTGGCTGTAGCTTCGGCTTTCCCGCTTGTTGGTAGGAAGGGTCAATCCTGTTCGTCTCGGTCCCGATCATCTTGCGCGCCCCAACGTCCGGCCAGAATGCGTGCGGCAAATGGCCCGCCCACCGAGACTATGGCTAGTACCGACGCCACCGCCGCGCCTGCGGCAGATCCGTGGATTGCTGAGAAAACGCCCACGATCCCGGCAACCGACAGCCCGAGCAGTGACGTCCAAAGGCCCGCCTTCTGTCCGAACGAACGCAAAGCCCTGGCCTCTTCGAACGCCTCTCGCTCCATGCTCCTCCTGTGAAGAGCCTCCTCTTCAGTCCAAGACACTAGCTTTTCTGGCAGTCCGGGGATGACGTTGTCGTACCGCTTGAGGAGTTCCGGGGGAAGCAGCGGGCTCTGGATCACCTCGAGCCGAGATGATGCCAATATGACCTGCTTAACCTGCTCCGGAGTTTTCTCCCAAACCTCTGCCGGGAGTTCGCTTGGCGGGCTTTCGCCATTTTCACTTGTCATCCCGAGTGCGTCCACCAAGGCGAGCGTGCACCGACCTGTTCACATCGCCCGAGACCGTGACGAAGTCTTCCCAAAGCTGATCTACAGTTCGCTTGGCGGGAAGGCGAGCGCAGTACGGGAAAACATCAAGCGAAGAGGCGTAACCTTCCACGAACGCAGCGAACGCGCTGTCGCGCTGCTTGCCGTCGCCTAGTAGGCGAAGATTGTAGAGTCGCCGGCCCATGGCGCTTGCATATAGGCGAATCCGAGATTCCCACAAGCTGGCGAGGCTTCGCTCGTGAACTGACATTGGACGCTGCTCTAAGTGGTGTAACGAGGTGGCTACCCGTCACCATATGTTGAATCGCAACGACGAATCTCGTCAAGGGCTTTTCTCAGGAGCGTGGTCGGTGGACGCCCCTCAGGCCAGCGACCGCTCGACCGTCTCGCGCTCGAAGATCTCGATCACGTCGCCCTGGCGGATGTCGTCGTAGTTCTCGAACGCCATGCCGCATTCCTGGCCCGCGCAGCAGGCGCACGCCGGCCGACCGCCGGGCCACGCCCTCGGTGACGAGGCAGCCTGCCACCTTGCCGACGCCGGAGACCTTGAAGACCTCCTTGATCTGGGCGTAGCCGATGAACCGCTCGCGGATCTCGTCCTTCAGCAGGCCCGAGGCCGCGGCCTTGATGTCATCCACGAGGTCGTAGATCACGCTGTAGTAGCGGACCTCGACGCCCTTCTGCTGCGCGGTCTGGCGGGCCGAGGCATTGGCACGGACGTTGAAGCCGATGACCGGTGCGCCCGAGGCCTCGGCAAGGCCCACGTCGCTGTCGGTGATCGCCCCGACGCCGGAATGCAGCACCCGGACGCGCACCTCGTCGTTGCCGACCTTCTCGAGCGCCTGGACGATCGCCTCGGCCGAGCCCTGGACGTCGGCCTTCACGACGACCGGCAGTTCCGCCACCGTCGCGTCGGCCTTGGCCTTCGCCATCAGCTGTTCCAGCGTCGTCGCGGCACCCGCCGCGGCGCGCTTGTCCTTGGCGGCCTGCTCGCGGTAGGCGGCGATCTCGCGCGCCTGGGCCTCGGTCTCGACCACGTTCAGGACGTCGCCGGCCTCGGGCGTGCCGTTCAGGCCCAG
>JALORM010000422.1 GCA_025458985.1 Paracoccaceae bacterium
CGCCTCGGTTCCGGGACTTGCTGCCGTGGTAGGCAGAAACCGGCCGGAACCCGCGAAATCGGCGCTGCCGGCCTCGGAACCTGCCGCGCCGCCTTGCCAAGCCGCGCCAGAGGGTTAGCCTTGTCGTCAGGACAGGAGTACAAGACCATGCCGTTCAACACCTTCACCCGCCGGGGCCTCCTCGGGGGGCTTGCCGGCACGGCGGCGCTGGGCCTCGCCCCCCGCCTGGCCGCCGCGCAGACTGCCGTGCTGTCGCCCGTCGCCCTGCAGCTGTCGTGGCTGCACTCGGCGCAGTTCGCCGGCAGCTACATCGCCCAGGACCGCGGCTGGTGGGCCGAGGAGGGGCTGGAGGTCGCGCTGCTGCCAGGCGGCCCGAACGCGCCGGTGGAGCCGCCGGTGGTCTCGGGCACCGCGCTCATCGGCATCTCGGCTGCCGACTACACCGCCGCCGCGGTCGAACAGGGGGCGCCTTTCCGCATCCTCGGGGTGGCGATGCAGAAGAACCCCTTCGTCATCGCCTCGCTGCCGGCGAACCCCGTCAATGCGCCCGCCGACCTTGCCGGCAAGAAGATCGGCATGGCGCTGGCCAACACGCCGGTCCTGCAGGCGCTCTGCACGCTGAACGGCGTCGACATCGGCGCGATCGAGATCGTGCCGACCCAGTATTCCGCCCAGCCGCTGCTGGCGGGCGAGGTCGACTGCCTGCTCTGCTGGGAGACCGACCTGCCCGTGGCCATGGCGATGCAAGGGATCGACAGCGTCACGATGCTGATGGCCGACCACGGCTATGCGGTCCATTCCCAGACCTACATCGCCACCGAGGACAGCCTTGCCAACCGCCGGGCCGAGCTTGTGGGCCTGATGCGGGGCGAGGTGCGCGGCTGGGAGGAATACCGCCTCGACACCGACGCCGCGGCCGAGCTGACGCTGCGGATGTTCCCCGATGCGGGCCTCGACCTCGAGACGCAGAAGCTGCAGGCCGCGCGACAGGTGCCGCTGATGTTCTCGGACCTCACCGATGCCAACGGGTTTGGCTGGTGGACCGACGAGACGGTGGCCGCCAACATCGAAACCCTCGCGCTCCTCGGCCGGACGGTGACGCCCGACCTCTGGGACCGCTCGATCCTCGAAGAGGTCCATGCCGGCTGATCCCTCTCTGCCCCCGGACGTGGTCTGCACCGGGGTCGCCAAGACCTGGGCCAGCGGGGTGGAGGCGGTCCGCCCGACCGACCTGCACTTCGCCGCCGGGCAGACGACCGCTCTGGTCGGGCCATCGGGCTGCGGAAAGTCGACGCTTCTGCGGATGATCGCGGGGCTCGAAAGCCCCAGCGCCGGGCGGATCGAGATTGGCGGCCTGCCCCCGGCCGAGACCGCGAAGGCCGCAGGCCTTGCGGTGGCGTTCCAGGACCCCTCGCTGCTGCCCTGGCGCAGCGTGCGCGGCAACATCGAGCTGGCGCTGTCGCTGGCGCGCAAGGCGGTCGATGCGGCGGCGGTGGACGACCTGATCGCGCTCGTCGGGCTTGAGGGCTTCGCCGACACGCGCCCGGCCGAACTGTCGGGCGGCATGCGCCAGCGCGCGGCCATCGCCCGGGCGCTGGCGACCGGGCCGCGGCTTCTGCTGCTTGACGAGCCCTTCGGCGCGGTGGACGAACTGACGCGCCAGCAGCTTGCCCAGGACCTGCCCCGAATCTGGGAGGCGCGCGGCACGACGACGATCCTCGTCACCCATTCGGTGACCGAGGCGGTGATGCTGTCGGACCGGGTCGTCGTGCTCTCTGCGCGCCCGGCCGAGGTCGTGGCCGACATCGCCGTGCCCCTGCCCCGCCCGCGTGCACCCGAGGATGCGCGCCGGCCGGAGTTCGGGGACCTCGCGGATGCGGTCTTCGCCGCCGTCTCACGCGGGGTGGCGCTCCGCGCACGGCCGCTGGCGGCGCAATGACCGCCATCGCGGACGCCAGAGCGCAGGGCACCGGCATCGGCGCGCGCTGGATCGGGCTGGCGCTGGTGCTGGTGGCCTGGGAACTGGCGGCCCGCGCGCTGAGCGGCGCCTATGTGCTGGCAGCGCCCACCGAGGTGGCAGCCTGGCTTGCCGCGCATGGCGGGCTGATGCTCAGGGCGCTTGCCGAGACGCTGGCCAACGCCGCGGCGGGGTTCGCGCTGGGCAACCTCGCTGCCGTGGCGCTGGCCGGCCTGGCGCTGGCCTGGCCGCGAAGCGAGCGCCTGATCGCCGGGGTCGCGCTGGTGGTGTTCTGCCTGCCCTTGGTCGCGACCGGACCCATCTTGCGCGTGCTCTTCGGGCCCGGCGACGGGCCGCAGATCGCGCTGGCGGCGCTGGCGGTCTACTACACCACGTTCAGCCTGCTTCTGGTCGGACTGCGCGCCGCACCGGCGGCGTGGTTCGACCTGGTGCGCAGCTACGGGCGCGGGCGGGTCGCGGCACTGGTCCATGTCCGCGCCATGGCGGCGCTGCCGTCGTTCCTCGCCGGCCTGCAGATCGCCGCGCCGGCGGCGTTCCTCGGCGCGATGGTGGGCGAGTTCACCGGCGCCGACCGCGGAATGGGCGTGCTGACCGTGCGCGCGATGCGCGACCTCGACATCCCGATGACCTGGGCGCTCGCGACCGTCGCGACGGGGGTGGCCGTGGCGGCCTACCTGGCGGTGGGCGCC
>JALORM010000423.1 GCA_025458985.1 Paracoccaceae bacterium
TCCTGTTCCCAGCCGGGGCACTTGACCTTGTGGCGCGCAAGCTCGAACAGCTGGTCGAGCGCGATCACGAAGAACAGGAAGAACACGATGTCGGGAACGCCGCGGACAACCGCGATGTAGCCCCGGCCCAGCCACGACAGCGGCAGGATGCGCGACCGCGCCGCCATCGCGCCGCCGAACCCGAAGGCCAGCGCCGCGGGGGCCGTGATCGCCAGAAGCAGCAGCACCGTACCGAACGACCAGTAGAGGTTGAGGTGCTTTCCGGTCGTCAGGTAGCACAGCATCCAGCGAAAGCCGGAGAGCGCCTCGGGATCGGTGCAGAAGGCAAACATGGCGGGGCCAGGGGATGGGGCGGGCAAAGATGCCCGCCCCTCGCCCGTGTCAGTAGGTGGTCACGTCCTCGCCGAACCACTTCACCAGAAGCGCGTTCAGCGACCCGTCCTCCTTCATCGCGCTGATCGCCGCGTCGAACTTGTCGCGAAGCTCGGTGTCGCTTTCGCGAAGGCCCATGCCGACGCCGCCGCCCAGCGGCACGCGCTCGCCCACGAAGGTCAGTTCGCCGCCCGAGGCGTCGACAATGGGCTTGAGGTAGTCGTAGTCGGCGAAGACCGCATCGGCCTCGCCGCTGCGGACGGCCGAGATCGTCTCTTCGGGCGTCGCGAACTCCAGGAGCGTCGCGCCGCTTTCGGCGACGTAGCCGGCCTGGATCGTCGCAGTCTGAGCCGAGACCGTGCCGGTCGTGTCGGCATCCGCCGAAAGGCCGACGAAGGCCGAGTCGGTCGGCGGGTAGTAGTTCTGGGTGAAGTCGATCACCTGGTCACGCTCTTCGGTGATCGACATGCCCGCGATGATCGTGTCGTAGTTGCCCGACACGAGGTTCGGGATGATCGAATCCCAGTCGTTCGTGACCCACTCGCAGGTCAGCCCGGCGCGGGTGCAGAGCTCGTCGCCCAGCTCGCGTTCGAAGCCGTCGACCTGGCCCTGGTCATTGATGAAGTTGTAGGGCGGGTAGGCGCCCTCGGTCCCCATGCGGACCACATCCTGTGCGGCCGCGCTGCCGGCGGCAAGCGCCAGAAGGGCGGCGGTGAATACAAGTTTCTTCATGGTCGGTAACTCCCTGTAGTCTTGTTTCGTTGTCAGTCAGGCGGCGACGGTTGCGCTGAGGAACTGTCGCAGGCGGTCGGTCTTGGGGGCGCCGAACAGCTCGGAGGGCGGCCCTTCCTCCTCGATCCGGCCCTGGTGCAGGAACACGACATGGTCGGAGACGTCCGAGGCAAGCCGCATGTCGTGCGTGACGAGAAGCATCGTCCGCCCTTCATCGGCCAGCGCCTTGATCACCTTGACCACCTCCTGCTCGAGCTCGGGGTCGAGCGCCGAGGTCGGCTCGTCGAACAGCAGCGCGCGCGGCTCCATGCAGAGCGCGCGCGCGATGGCGGCGCGCTGCTGCTGGCCGCCCGAAAGCTGCGCAGGAAAGACGTCACACTTGTCGTGGATGCCGACCTTGTCGAGAAGCAGGCGCGCCCGCGCCTCGACCTCGGCCCGGTCCTGGCGCAGCACCGTCAGCGGAGCCTCCATCACGTTCTGCAGGATCGTCAGGTGCGACCAGAGATTGAACTGCTGGAACACCATGCTGAGGTTCGTGCGGATCCGCAGGACCTGTGCCTTGTCCGCCGGATGGCGGGCCATGCCCTGGCCTTTCCAGCGCACCGGCTCGCCCTCGAACAGGATCTCGCCCTGCTGGCTTTCCTCGAGCAGGTTGGCGCAGCGCAGCAGCGTCGACTTGCCCGACCCCGACGACCCGATCAGCGAGACGACCTCGCCCTTGCGCGCGGTGATGTCGACGCCCTTGAGCACCTCGAGCGTGCCGTAGCTCTTGTGCAGGTCGCGGATCTGGATGATCGGCGCTGAGGTGTCTGTGGCGGTTGCTGTCACGTCAGATGTTTTTGGTTTCCCCGTCGCCGAAGTAGGTCGGAGATTTTGCATCATTGCAACGCCCTTGTTGGGCTTCCGCCGGGGAACCCTGCCGCTTCGGTCAGGCCAAGCTTGCGATTTGGGCAGGCAAGGGCGGCGTCGGAACCGCCAGGTAGGCCGCGTCGGGAAGATCGACCAGGCCCCTGAGGCCGAGAACTGCCCGGTCAGCGGGAGCAAGCGCGGCGATTGCGCCGGCGACGGCGTCGCGCAGTGTGCCCGCGTCGCTGCCCGCCGCCGCGATCAGCGGCAGGCCGGGGGTGGGCGGGGTCGATCCGATGACCCGGACACCGCGGGTCGCACCCTCGGATTCGAGCAGGCGCCAGGTCTGGGCGTCGATCGCGGCAAGGTCGGCCCGACCGCTGGCCACGGCCGAAACCGACAGCGCATGTGCCCCGGTCTCGAGGATCGGGCTGTCCGCCAGCTGGGGCGCCATGTGGGCCAGCGACGCCCAGCCCGACTGCGAGTCCCTGCTGTTGATGGCGATGGGGGCCCCGGCGAAGTCTTCCACCCGGTCGCGCGGATCATCGGCCCGGACCACGAGGTGCGAACAGTAGTAGCCGGGCGGGCAGCCGGGCAGCCCGTAGTCGGGCGTGGCGATCCGGACGACCCGTCCGTGAAGACGCGTGCGATAGGGCAGGCCGCAGGTCTGCGACAGGACGAGGTCAGGCGAAAGCCAGTGATCC
>JALORM010000424.1 GCA_025458985.1 Paracoccaceae bacterium
GTTCCCCCGCGGCCACGCCTTCGAAGGCGAAGTAGCCAAGCGCCGAGCGGGTGCGCCCGGGCAGGTAGGCCCCGTCCGGCCCGGTGTAGAAGAACGCGACGTCGAGGCTCCGCCCGTCGCCATGCGACAGGTGCGGCAGCATCGGCGCGGCCGCAAAGGGAAACCCGCCGTCCAGCGCCAGGGTAACGGTGCCGGGGAAGGTCTGCGCCACCCGGGCGGCGGCATCGGCGGCGGCTTCGGCAAGCTCGGGCACGACGAAGTGCCTGAGCGTGACACAGTAGAAGGCCGACTGCATCCGCAGCGCCTCGCCCCGGCACGGCAGGGGCACCCGTCCGAAGGCAGGCGCCAGGTTCACTGCGGCAAGCCAGATCGCCGCATAGGCCAGCAGCAGCGCCGGAAGGAACCGAAACCGCCGCCGGAGCGCGAGCGCGATCAGCCAGGCGAGGCCGCCGACCTGGGTCAGCAGCGTCAGGGCCAGCACCACCGCCGCATGGGCGAATATCTTCATGCCGTCCCGCTGCAGACCGGGCAATCTGGGCGCCGCTTCAGCGCGATCACCCGCGTCTCGCCGTAGAGCGCGTCGTAGATCATCAACCGGCTGCGCAGCGGCTCGCCCGCCCCGGCGATCCACTTCACCGCCTCCACCGCCAGCATCGATCCCAGCACGCCCGGCAGCGGCCCCGCCACGCCCGCCTCGGCGCAGGTCGGCACCAGGCCGGGCGCGGGGTCCTCGGGGAAGACGCAGGCGTAGCAGGACCCGCCCGAGGCCGGGTGCCAGAGGCTGATCTGCCCTTCCCACTGGGTGATCGCGGCCGACAGGAACGGCAGGCCGCGGGCCACGCAGGCGGCATTGGCGATGCGGCGGGCGGCCAGGCTGTCGGTCCCGTCGATCACCAGGTCGTAGTCGGCGAACAGATCGCCTGCGATCTCGGCCGTCAGCCTGCGATGGTAGGGCCTGATGGTCACATGCGGGTTCAGCGCCCGGACCGCCGCCGCGGCCGAGAAGACCTTGGGCATACCCACACGGTCGTCGGCGTGGGCGATCTGGCGCTGCAGGTTCGTGACATCGACGATGTCGTCGTCGATCACCCCCAGTGTCCCGACCCCCGCCGCCGCAAGGTACAGCAGCACCGGCGACCCCAGGCCGCCCGCACCGACCACCAGCACCCGCGCCCGCCTCAGGCGTCTTTGCCCGGTACCGCCGATCTCGCGAAGGAAGATGTGGCGGGCATACCGGTCAAGCTCCGTGTCGCTCAGCCCCCCAGCCGGCGCTGGCGCCGGCGCCGGCTCGTCCGCGCGCCGCGCTCTGGCCCGCAACGCCATCAGCCCACGCCGATAGATCAGCACCAGCACCCCCGCCCCGCCCAGAAGCAGCCAGAGCGCCGCCGACCCCCCGGTGGCCTGCCGCAGCCCATGGCCGTCGGGCAAGGCCAGATGCAGGGCGAGGACCGCGATGTAGAGGAGCGCCAGCATCAGCCAGCGCGCCTGCCGCGGCATCCCCGTCAGCGCACCGATCCCCCAGATCGTTCCAGCCAGACCGAGGACGAGGATCATGCCTTGCCCGTGGAGCCGAAGCCGCCCCCGCCCCGGGCGCTGTCGCCCAGCGCCTCGACCGCCTCGAACGCCGCCCGCACCACGGGTGCCACGACCAGCTGCGCGATGCGGTCGCCGTGGCCGATGACGTAGGCCTCGGACCCGAGGTTCACCAGCAGCACCCCCAGCGGCCCGCGATAGTCGCTGTCGATGGTGCCCGGCGTGTTCGGAAGCGTGATGCCGTGCTTCAGCGCCAGCCCCGACCGTGGGCGCACCTGGATCTCGAAGCCCTCCGGGATCTCGATGCGCAGGCCGGTCGGCACCACGCGCCGCTCCAGCGGCGCCAGGACGAAGCCCGAGTCCCGCATCCCCTCGGGCAGGTTCGCCCGGATGTCGGCACCCGCCGCCCCGGCGGTGGCATAGGCGGGCAGGCCCAGCGTCCGGTCGGCGCCGTCGTCCCAGAGCACGCGCACCACCGGGGTCATCGCGCCTTTTCCTGCTTCTTTTGTTCGCAAATACTCCACGGGGAGCGCGAGGGGTGTGAAACCCCTCGCTCCGCCGCCGCCGCCCCGCGCGCCCTCACGCCAGCGCGTCCGCGATCCGGGCGGCAAGCCGCCGGGCGACCTCGTCCTTGCCCATCCGCTGCCACGCCTCCGCGCCCGCTGCGGTGATCAGGGTCACGGCGTTCTCGGGGCCGCCCATGATGCCGGTGGCCGGGCTCACGTCGTTCGCGACGATCCAGTCGCAGCCCTTGCGCGCGCGCTTGGCGGTGGCGTGGGCGACCACGTCGTCGGTCTCGGCGGCGAAGCCCACGACGAGGCGGGGGCGCCCCTCGGCCATCCCCGCGACGGTGGCGAGGATGTCGGGGTTCTCGGCGAAGTCGAGTGTGGGCGCCCGGCCGCTGCCGTCCTTCTTCATCTTCGAGGCGGCGGCATTCGCCACCCGCCAGTCGGCGACGGCGGCGGCGAAGACCGCGGCCTCGGCGGGCAAGGCGGCCTGCACCGCGGCCAGCATCTCGCGCGCCGTCTCGACCCGCACGACCGTCACGCCCTCGGGCGGCGGCACGGTCGCCGGGCCGGTCACGAAGGTCACCCGCGCGCCCAGCGCGGCAAGTGC
>JALORM010000425.1 GCA_025458985.1 Paracoccaceae bacterium
TCTTCCTTCGGCTTCTCGGCCACCATCGCCTCGGTGGTGATGAGAAGCGAGGCGACCGACGCGGCGTCTTCCAGCGCGGTGCGGACGACCTTCGCGGGGTCGATCACGCCGAACTTGAACATGTCGCCGTATTCCTCGGTCTGGGCGTTGAAGCCGAACTTCACGTCCTTGCTTTCGCGGATCTTGCCGGCGACGACCGACCCGTCGACGCCCGCGTTCTGGGCGATCTGGCGGATCGGCGCTTCCAGCGCCTTGCGGACGATCGCGATGCCGGCGTTCTGGTCGGAGTTCGCGCCGGTCAGGCCTTCGAGGCCCTTCGCGCCCTGCACCAGCGCCACGCCGCCGCCCACCACGATGCCTTCCTGCACCGCGGCGCGGGTGGCGTTCAGCGCGTCGTCCACACGGTCCTTGCGCTCCTTCACCTCGACCTCGGTCATGCCGCCGACGCGAATGACGGCGACACCGCCGGCCAGCTTCGCCACACGCTCCTGCAGCTTCTCCTTGTCGTAGTCCGAGGTCGTCTCCTCGATCTGCGCGCGGATCTGGCTGACGCGGGCGGCGATTTCCTTCTTGTCGCCGGCGCCGTCGATGACGGTCGTGTCATCTTTCTTGATGACGATCTTCTTGGCGCGGCCCAGCATGTCGAGCGTGACGTTCTCGAGCTTCATGCCGAGGTCGTCCGAGATGACCTGGCCGCCGGTCAGGATCGCGATGTCCTGCAGCATGGCCTTGCGGCGGTCGCCGAAGCCCGGCGCCTTGACGGCGGCGATCTTGAGGCCGCCGCGCAGCTTGTTGACGACGAGCGTGGCGAGCGCCTCGCCCTCGACGTCCTCGGCGACGATCAGAAGCGGCTTCTGCGACTGGATCACGGCCTCGAGCAGCGGGACCATCGGCTGCAGCGACGACAGCTTCTTCTCGTGCAGCAGGATGAAGCAGTCTTCCAGCTCGGCCGTCATCTTCTCGGCGTTGGTCACGAAGTAGGGCGACAGATAGCCCCGGTCGAACTGCATCCCCTCGACGACCTCGACTTCGGTCTCGAGGCCCTTGTTCTCCTCGACGGTGATGACGCCTTCATTGCCGACCTTCTGCATCGCGTCGGCGATCATGCGGCCGATCTGGGCTTCGCCGTTGGCCGAGATGGTGCCGACCTGCGCGACCTCGTCGCTGTCCTTGACCTTGCGCGACGACTTCTTGATGTGCGCGACGACGCTGTCGACGGCCAGGTCGATGCCGCGCTTGAGGTCCATCGGGTTCATGCCCGCGGCGACCGACTTCATGCCTTCGCGGACGATGGCCTGGGCCAGCACGGTGGCGGTGGTGGTGCCGTCGCCGGCTTCGTCATTGGTGCGCGAGGCGACTTCCTTCACCATCTGCGCGCCCATGTTCTCGAACTTGTCCTCGAGCTCGATCTCCTTGGCGACGGTGACGCCGTCCTTGGTGATGCGGGGGGCGCCGAACGATTTCTCGATCACCACGTTGCGGCCCTTCGGGCCAAGGGTGACCTTCACCGCGTTGGCGAGGATGTCGACGCCGCGCAGCATGCGGTTGCGGGCATCGGTATCGAACTTGACTTCTTTCGCAGCCATGTCGGTTGCTCCTGAATTGTCTCTTGTTTCTCGGAAGGGAAGGCGGCTCAGGCGATGATGCCGAGGATGTCGCTTTCCTTCATGATGAGCAGTTCCTGCCCATCGAGCGTGACTTCGGTGCCCGACCACTTGCCGAACAGGATGCGGTCGCCCTTCTTCACGGCCATCGGGATCAGCTCGCCCGAATCCTTGCGCGCGCCTTCGCCGGCGGCGACCACTTCGCCCTCGGCGGGCTTTTCCTTCGCGGTGTCGGGGATGATCAGACCGCCCTTGGTCTTTTCGTCGGATTCGACGCGCTTGACCAGCACACGGTCATGCAGCGGTTTGAAAGCCATCTCGGAACTCCTTGGTTCGCGTTCGTTCACGTCAAAGGGGTTTTAGCACTCACTCCCATCGAGTGCTAACGGCGCGGAGATAAGGAAGAGCCCCGGGCCTGTCAACAGGCGAAGCGCGGGAAAAATCGCAGCGCCGGCGGGTCAGCCGGCCAGCACCACCGGCAGCGCCGACGCCACGAGCAGGACGGCCATGGTCCAGTTGAAGACACGCAGCCGGGCGGGGGTGTCCAGCAGCCGGCGCAGCGCCTGCCCGGCGACGACCCAGGTCCCGACCGAGGGCAGGTTCACGGCTCCGAAGACCGCGGCCACCGTCAGCACGGCCGAAGGGCTATGCCCCGGGGCATAGGCGGTGACGGCGGTCAGCGCCATCGCCCAGGCCTTGGGGTTGACCCACTGGAAGGCCGCAGCCTGCAGGAAGGTCATCGGCCGCCCGCCGCCGCCCCTGCCCTCGGGCGGGGTGGCGTTCGCGAACTTCCAGGCGAGCCACAGCAGGTAGCCGAGGCTGAGCGCCTTGAGGATCGCGTAGCTGGCCGGCCAGGCATCGAAGAGCCCGACAAGTCCAAGACCGACTGCGGCCGCCATGAAGACGAAGCCCAGCGCCACCCCCGCCATGTGCGGGATAGTGCGCCGGAAGCCGAAATTGGCCCCCGAGGTCATCAGCATGATGTTGTTCGGCCCCGGGGTGATCGAGGTCACGAAGGCAAAGACGATCAGGGCGAGACGAGCGCTGTCGCGAAACGCGCGGCTTTCGAACGTGGACCTCGGCGAACGTGTCGGCCTCTCGCCCTCGGCCTGTTCGCGCCGCGTCGCCGAGCTTGAGCGGACCGGCGCGATTCTCGGCTACCGCGCGGTGATCGCGCCCGAGGCACGGCGCGGGGGGTTCACGGTCCTGGTGGCGGTGGGCCTTTCCGAGCATACCAAGCTGGCGCAGGAGGCCTTCGAGCGCGCCGTGGGCCGCGCCTGGCAGGTGCGCGAGTGCCACAACATCACCGGCACCGTGGAATACATGCTGCGGGTCGAGGTGCCGGACCTTGCGGCCTACAAGGCGTTCCACGCCGAGGTTCTGGGCGTGATCCCGCAGGTCCGCCAGCTTACATCCTACGTGGTCATGGCCTCGCCCAAGGACGAGAGGGGCTGACGACCTTCCCCAAGGGGCAGCCGGTCCACGATCCTTCTGGCGAAGGATCGCCACCCGGCCCCGATCCTTCGCGAGAAGGATCGCCCGCCCGTGACATCCCCGCGCCCCTCCGCTACAAGGCGCGCGATTTCCAGACAGCCCACGGAACAAGACCCATGACCACCCTCGTCTTCGGCCACAAATCCCCCGACACGGACTCGACCGGATCGCCGCTGATCTGGGCCTGGTACCTGACCCATGTGAAGGGCACCCCGGCCGAGGCGCGCCTCTTGGGCGAGCCGAACACCGAGGCCACCTTCGTGCTGAGCCGCTGGGGCGCCCAGAAGCCGCAGATCATCGCCGACGTGACGGCCGAAGACGCGGTCGTGGTCGTCGACACCAACAACGTGGCCGAGCTGCCGCCCTCGATCAACGACGCGAAGGTGGTCGGCATCATCGACCATCATCTGCTGCAGGGCGGCCTGAAGACGAAGTCGCCGATCGAGATCACCGTGCGCCCGGTGGCCTGCACCGCCACGATCATGCACGACCTGATGGGCGATGCCGCCGGGCAGATGCCCGACCAGGTCAAGGGGCTGATGCTGTCCTGCATCCTGTCGGACACGCTGGAATTCCGCTCGCCCACCACCACTCCGGTCGACCGCGACCTGGCGGTGCGGCTGGCGGCCGACCTCGGGATCGACATCCCCTCCTATGCGGCCGAGATGTTCGCCGCGAAGTCCGACGTCTC
>JALORM010000426.1 GCA_025458985.1 Paracoccaceae bacterium
GGGGTCGTCCTCTCGGCCGTAGCCTTCGCCGCAACCACCATGGACTGGCCATGAAGCGCCAGCGAGCCCCGACCCTGGACCGCCCCCCGGATGTCTCGATCCTGGGCTCCGGCGGGATTGCTACTTGTAATGTGATACTATATCACTTCCGCGTCGGAGGTCCTGCCAGGTCGGTTTCGGCCCCGCACTCCCTGCCGCCGACGCCCCACACCTGACAAGCCAACCGAAAAGAAGCTGCCTCATGCACATTCCGACATCACTCCTTCTGGCGGGACTGCTCTCGATGGCTCTGGCGTTGCCAGCCGTCGCCGACACCTCGATCGACGTGGCAGGACCGTTCGAGATCCAGTCGGCCGAGCCGTCGACCTCGGGTCACATCTTCACCAACATGGGCATCGCCGAGACGCTGGTCGGGGCCGATCCGCAGGGCAACCTCCTGCCCGGCCTCGCGACGGGCTGGACCGTTTCGGACGACGGCCTGACATGGCGTTTCGACCTGCGCGAGGACGTGCTGTTCCACGACGGCACGCCGATGACGCCCGAGGCGGTGGCGAATGCGCTCGAGCTTGCGCGCGGCAAGCCCGGGCCGGTGAGTACGCTGCCCATCGCGGCGATCACGCCACAGCCCGGCGCAGTGGTCCTGACCCTGACGGAACCGCGTGCCGCGCTGCCGGCCTTCCTGGCCGAAGCCCGCACGCAAATCCTGGCGCCCTCTGCCTATGGCGCGGATGGCCAGGCGATCTCGGTCATCGGGACGGGGCCATATGCCGTGACCGAACTCACCCCGCCGCTGTCGCTCAAGGCGACAGCCTTCGCCGAGTACTGGGGCGCGGCCCCGCATGTGCCCGAGGTGACCTACACCGCCGTCGGCCGGGCGGAGACACGGGCGCTGATGGCGGAATCGGGGGATGCCGACTTCGTCTTCAACCTCGACCCCGCCACCGTGACCCGGCTTTCAGAGTCGGAGGCGGTCGAGGTGCACTCGGTCGCGATCCCGAGGTCGCTTCTGCTGAAGGTCAACGCCGCGCATCCCTTCCTGGACAGGCCCGAGGCGCGACGGGCGCTGAGCCTGGCCATCGACCGGGCGGGCCTCGCGCAGGCGGTGCTGCGCTATCCCGAAGGTGCGGGCCAGCTCTTTCCGCCGTCCATCGGGGCGTGGCACAATCCGTCGCTGGTACCCCTTGAGTACGATCCGGCCAGGGCGAAGACGCTTCTGGCGGACCTCGGCTGGGCGCCCGGGCCGGACGGCATCCTGACCCGCGACGGGCAGCGCTTTGCCCTGACGCTCACGACCTACCCCGACCGGCCCGAGCTTCCGCTGGTCGCCGCGGTGCTGGAACAGCAGTTCCGCGCCATCGGGGTCGAGGTCACGATCAACTCGACCAACTCGTCGGAGATTCCGGCCAGCCATCAGGACGGCACGCTTGAACTCGGGCTGCTCGCGCGGAACTTCGCGCTGATCCCCGACCCGATCGGCACGATCCTGTCGGACTACGCGCCGGGCGGCGACTGGGGCGCGATGGGGTGGGAGAACTCCGAGATCGTCACGCTGGCGCAGGCGCTGGCGCGCGGCGAGGGTGGCGATGCCGAGCGCGCCCGCGTCACGGCAATCCTGCAGGAGGACCTGCCGGTCATTCCGATCGCCTGGTACCAGCAGACGCTGGCCGTCCGGGCCGGTGTCGAAGGCGCAGTCATCGACCCGTGGGAGCGCAGCTTCGGTCTGGCGGGGCTTCGGTTCTCCGAATGAACATCGTGGTCTCGCGGCTGGTGCAGGCCGGCGTGGTGGCCCTGCTGGTCGGGGCCGCCACCTTCGCGATGATGCGCAGCCTGCCCGGCGACGCGGCATGGCGCATCGCAGCGGGGCGCTACGGCTACGACAACGTCAACGCCGCCGCCGCAGAGGCGGTGCGGGCCGAGCTTGGGCTTGGCGGACCCTGGCTTCCGGCCTTCCTGCAATGGATGGGCGATCTCGTCCGGCTGGATTTCGGGGTGTCGCTCGTCTCGGGCCAGCCGGTGCTCAGCGAGATCGCCCACCAGCTTGGCGCCTCGATCTGGCTGGCGCTGGCGGCGGTGGGCCTCTCGCTGGTCATCGGTCCGCCGCTCGGCCTTGTGGCCGGGCTCCGGCCCGGCAGCCGGTTCGACCGCGGGCTGCTGCTTGCCTCGACGGCCCTGAAGGCCGTGCCGCAGTTCCTGATGGCACTGATCCTGATCCTGGTCCTGTCGGTGCAGCTTGGGTGGCTGCCTGCCGCCGGCCATGGGGAACCGCGCCACATCATTCTGCCCGCGCTTGCGCTGGCGCTGGGGCTCGCGGCGGTGAACGCGCGGATCGCGCGCGACGCGATGGCGGGGGTCGCGGCGCAGCCCTTCTATGCCTTCGCCCAGTGGAAGGGCCTGTCGCGTGCGCAGGTCCTGTGGCGGCACGGGCTGCGCAACGTCTCGGTCCCGCTCCTGACGTACCTTGGCCTCCAGTTCGTGCTGCTGGTCGAGGGCGTGGTCGTGATCGAATCGATCGTCGGCTGGCCGGGGATCGGGCATGCGCTGGTCCATGCCGTCTTCGCCCGCGACGTGCCGATGGTGCAGGGCACGGCCCTGATGCTGGGCCTGGGCTTCGTCCTGGTGAATGCGCTGATC
>JALORM010000427.1 GCA_025458985.1 Paracoccaceae bacterium
GTCGCCACGATCGCGTCGGGGCGGACCTCCTGCGCCTCTTCCGGGGTGATCTCGGGGTCGGGGTTGGCCATGGCGAAGATGATCGGGTCCGCCGCCATGCTTTCCACCATGGCCTGCGTCACCGCACCCTTGGCGCTGACGCCCAGGAACACATCGGCGCCGACCATCGCCTCTTCCAGCGTGCGCGCCTCGGTGCGGGCGGCATGGGCCGACTTCCACTGGTTCATGCCCTCGGTCCGGCCCTGCCAGATAACGCCCTTGGTGTCGCACATGATGCAGTTGTCCTGCCGCGCGCCCATCGACTTCAGGAGCTCCAGGCAGGCGATCCCCGCCGCGCCGGCGCCGTTCAGCACGATCTTGCAGTCGGCGAGCGACTTGCCGGTCAGGTGCAGCGCGTTGATCAGCCCCGCGGCGCAGATCACGGCGGTGCCATGCTGGTCGTCGTGGAAGACGGGGATGTCCATCTGCTCCTTCAGCGCCTGCTCGATGATGAAGCACTCCGGCGCCTTGATGTCCTCCAGGTTGATGCCGCCGAAGGTCGGCTCCATCAGTTTCACCGCGCGGATGATCTCGTCGGCGTCCTCGGTCGCCAGTTCGATGTCAATGGCGTTGACATCGGCGAAGCGCTTGAAGAGGACCGCCTTGCCCTCCATCACCGGCTTCGAGGCCAGCGCGCCCAGATTGCCGAGGCCGAGGATCGCGGTGCCGTTCGACACCACCGCGACCATGTTGCCCTTGGTGGTGTAGTCGTAGGCGGTCTCGGGGTTGCGGGCGATCGCCTCGACCGGGACCGCGACGCCGGGCGAATAGGCCAGCGACAGGTCGCGCTGGGTCGTCATCGGCTTCGAGGCGACGATGTCGAACTTCCCCGGGCGCGGCTCGAGGTGATAGGCCAGCGCCTCGTCGGGCGTGAAACGGGGTTTCGACATGATGCGGGGTCCCTTGTTGCGCGCCCCTGATAGCGCGGGGGACGCCGCGTCACAACGCCCGCGGAAGGCCGCGACCCAGCCCGCGCCAGGCCGCCGCCGTCAGCAGCGCCGCGCCCGCCGCCGCCAGCCAGAACGGCGCGGCCAGCGCCGCCTCGCGCCCGGCCAGCGGTTCGGCCGCGCGGACGACGAGGCCCGAGGCGACAAGGCCCACCGGCATCATCCCCCAGGCCAGCAGCCGGTAGAGGCTGTTGACCCGGCCCAGCAGCGCGTCGGGGATCGCCCGCTGGCGATAGCTGACCGACACGGCGTTCCACGCCACGCCCGCGAATTCGAAGACCGCAAGCGTCGCCGCCACCGCAAGCGGCAGCGGCAGAAGTGCAATGGCGAGGAAACAGGGGGCCGAGGTCAGCAGGGACCATTGCGCGGTCGGCGCCGGTCCGAAGCGGCGCACGATCCGCTCGGCCGCAAAGCCTCCGGCCACCCCGCCCACCGCGCCGGCGGCAAGGATCAGCCCGTAGCCGGTGGCGCCAAGGCCCATGACCTCCTGCACGAACAGGATCAGCGCAATCACCGTCATCTGGTGAAGCAGGTTCCAGACGCCGGTGACCACGGCGAGGCGCCTGAGCAGCGGCTCGGCCATCAGGAAGGCGAACCCCTCCTTCAGTTCGCGGCGCCAGTCGCGGGGGCCGTTCGGCTGCGGGCGGAACCGGCCGGACAGCCCCGCCACCAGCAGCACGGCCGCCGCGTACATCGCCGCGTTGGCGGCAAATGGCGCGGCGACCGCCAGGCCGATCAGCAGGGCGGCAAGCGGCGGGCCGATCAGCGCGTTCGCGACCATCTCGACGCTCCAGAGCCGCCCGTTCGCGGCCTCCAGCCGCGCATGCGGCACCAGCGCGGGCAGCATCGTCTGGGCGGAGTTGTCGCGAAACACCTCGGCCGCGCCGACGGCCAGGGCCGCGGTGAGAATCGCCCAGTAGAGCCAGGGAACCGACACCCCCTGCGCCGCCGGCGGCGGAACGGTCGGGGCCAGCGCCACCGCCAGCGCAGCGGCGGCGAAGGCCAGCGCGCGCAGGCAATCCATCGCCAGGATCAGGCGGCGCCGGTCCACCCGGTCGGTGACGATGCCGGCCGGCACCGCAAACAGGAACCACGGCAGCCGCAGTGCCACCGGCACCAGTGCGACCAGTAGCGCATCGCGTGTCAGAAGCGAGGCCACCCAGGCCCAGGCCAGCGTGGCGATCCCGTCGGCAAGGTTGGTGGCCCCGCTGGCCGCCACGAAGCGGCGGAATGCGGGGCCGAGCGGCGCGTCCATCGCCCGACCGCTAGCAACGCCCAGGCCGGACGTCCAGCGGGGCTTTGCGCTGCGCGGCCCTCATGGCATGACACCGGCAAGGAGGAAGGCGATGGCAGGACGCATCGGCATCTCGGTCGGGCAGGTGCAGGGATTTGCCCCGATCCCGCCCGACGCGCCGGCCGGGCCGCTACCCGCGGCCGTGGCGCAGGCCGTCTTCGGAGGCGCAGCGCGGACCGTGGCGCTTCTGGATGCCGCGCGCCTGAAGGGGCTTACCGATCTTGCTGCGGCGACCGGGCTCCGCCGGCACTGCCTGTTCACGGGCGAGCTTGCCAAGGCCGAGGACGCCGTGCCCTGGCTGATGGCGCTGGGGCCTGGCGACAAGCTTTCCCGCTACCTCTTCACCGAC
>JALORM010000428.1 GCA_025458985.1 Paracoccaceae bacterium
TTTCGGCTGGAGCGATGAGGACATCGCCCGCATCGACCCGTGGTGGGAATAGCGCACAGCCTCTGTGCGGGGGCGCAGCCTGAGCGGATGGACCCTTAGCGCGCGCGCCCTAGGTTGCCGGCCATTGTCACCCAACCCCTCAGGGAGGACCCAGCATGAGCACCTTCAAGATGTCCCGCCGCCAGGCCCTCGGGGCCGCCGCGGCCCTGCCGCTCGCCGGCGGAACCGCAACCGTGGCGCCGGCCGCCGCCGAGATGAAGGGCCCGATGATGGCGCAGGCGCACCGCTTCATGCTGGGCGGGTTCGAGGTGACGGCGATGATGGCGGGCACCCGGACCGTCGGCGACATCCAGACGATCTTCGGCGTGAACGTGCCCGCCGAAGAATTTGCCGCTGTCTCGGCCGAGAACTTCATCCCCGCCGACAGGGCGCAGTTCTTCTTTACCCCGACCGTCGTTAACACCGGCGCCGAGCTGATCCTGTTCGATACCGGCCTCGATCCCGAAGGCATCACCGGTGCGCTGGCCGCGGCAGGCTACACGCCCGACCAGATCGATGTCGTGGTGCTGACCCACATGCACGGCGACCACATCGGCGGCCTGGGCGGCGGCGCGACGTTCCCCAACGCCCGCTACGTCACCGGCCAGGCCGAATTCGACCACTGGGCCGCGGCGGGCAACGAGGGCTTCGAGGCGAACGTCCGCCCGATCGCCGAGAAGCTCGAGATGATCGGCGACGGCGGGGCGGTCGCCTCGGGCGTCACCGGCATGGCCGCCGTCGGCCATACGCCGGGGCACATGATCTACATGATCGAAAGCGAGGGGCAGCAGCTCGCCATCACCGCCGACACCGCCAACCACTACGTCTGGTCGCTGGCCTACCCGGAATGGGAAGTGCGCTTCGATGCCGACAAGGCCGCCGCGGCCGAGGCCCGCAAGCGCGTCTTCGGGATGCTGGCCGCCGACAAGGTGCCGTTCATCGGCTACCACATGCCCTTCCCGGCGATGGGTTATGTCGAGACTCGAGGCGAGGGCGGCTTCCGCTATGTGCCCGCCTCCTACCAGTTCCGGATGGACCCGGCCTGAGCGATCCCGCCACAGGACCGCAAAAGGGGGGCGCAGTGCGCCCCCCTCTTCGTTTCCGCCCTTGCAGGCGGCCTTACGCGGCGATCTTGCCCGCCATCTCGACCAGGCGCTTCGCCTGGTGGGCGATCGCGGCCTTCGCCTTGTCGTCAAGCTCCGCGCCCGAGGAATGGCTGTAGCCGTATGGGTTTCCGCCCGCCTCGAAGATCGACGGGTCGGTGTAGCCTGGCGCCACGATCACCGCGCCCCAGTGCATGAACGTGGTGTAGAGCGACAGGATCGTCGCCTCCTGCCCGCCATGCGCGTTCTGCGCCGAGGTCATCGCGCTGACCGCCTTGTTGGCAAGCTTGCCCTGGAACCACAGCCCGCCCAGCGTGTCGATGAAGGCGCGCACCTGCGAGGTGGCGTTGCCGTAACGGGTCGGCGACGAGAACAGGTAGGCGTTGGCCCATTCCATGTCGTCGTGGCTCACGACGGGAATGTCCGACTGCTTCTCGGCGGCCGCCTTCCAGGCGTCCTGGCCCTCGACGACCTCTTTCGGGGCGGTTTCGGCCACGCGCAGAAGGCGGACTTCGGCGCCGGCGGCGCGGGCCGCCTCGGCGGCAAGCGTCGCCATCCGGTGGTTCAGCCCGTAGGTGGAATAGTAGATCACGGCGAGTCTGACGTTCGACATCGAAGGCTCCGTCGGGTTGCTGGTCTGGCCCCTCACCTACGCCCCTCGCGGCGCAAGGCAAGTTCGCGCCAACGCGCCGGCCCTGTGCAAGGATGCAGGGGGCTGGTATCCGCCGCAGCAGACTGGCAATGTTACCGCAAACAACCACTGGCTGCGCCGATGATCCCGATCCTGACCCTGACGCTGAACCCCGCGCTCGATCTGGCCACCTCGGCCGATGCCGTGCGCCCGGACACCAAGCTGCGCTGCGTGGCGCCGCAGGTCGACCCCGGCGGCGGCGGGATCAACGTCGCACGGGCGATCAGGCTGCTGGGCGGGGATGCCTTCGCGCTGGTCGCGGCGGGCGGACCGACGGGCGCGCAGCTTCAGGCGCTGCTGGCCGCCGAAGGCGTGCTGACGGGCCTTCTGGCCGCGCCGGGCGACACGCGCATCTCGCTGTCGGTTGCCGACCGGGCAACCGGCCAGCAGTACCGCTTCATGCTGCCGGGGCCGGAATGGCACGAGGCCGATGTAACGATCGCGCTCAGCATGCTGAAAAGCGCGCTCACCCCCGGCGGCTACTGCGTGCTGTCGGGCAGCCAGCCGCCCGGGCTGGCCGACGACTTTCCCGCCGATTTCGCCCGGACCTGCGCCGAACGCGGCGCCAAGCTGGTCGTCGACACCGGAGGCAAGCCGCTTGCGGCCTTCGTGGCCGAGCCCGGACCCGGCGCCGAGGTCCTGCGGATGAACCACGAGGAGGCCGAAGAGCTTGCCGGCCGCGTCTTCGCGACGCCCGCCGAATCGGCCGAATTCGCCGGCAGCCTCGTCGCCCGGGGTGTCGCGCGCATCGTGGTGCTGGCGCGCGGCGGCGAGGGGTCGGTGCTGGTCACCGACTGGCCCGCGGCGAGGCGCCGCCCGAGGCGCTGCGCCACGGCGTCGCTGCCGCAAGCTCGGCGGTGATGACCGAGGGCACGGCGCTCTGCCGCAAGGAAGATGTCGAGGCGCTGC
>JALORM010000429.1 GCA_025458985.1 Paracoccaceae bacterium
CGACGGCGTGACCGGCTTCGTGGTGGACGACCTCGAAGCCGCCGTCGCTGCCGTGCCCGCGGCCCTGGCGCTCGACCGGAGGGCGGTGCGCCTCGCGTTCGAGAGACGGTTCTGCGCTGACCGGATGGTGGACGACTACGTCGAGGCCTACGGGCGTCTCGCCCGGTCACCGCAGACGTCCGGCGCCCCCTGACCGACGCTTTCCCGAGGAGATGGCCATGGACCACGAAGACGTTCCGTTCGACGAAAGCATGGTCGATCCGCTGCGGGCGATGGCCGACACGACCGAGGGCGACGTGTCCCAGGGCTCTGCCCGCTGGGCGACGTGTCCCAGGGCTCTGCCCGCTTCGCGCTGAAGCATGGCCGGGGCTTCCTGGTCTCCTGCAGCCGCGGCGACATCCGCGGCCCGGCCGAGGGCTTCTTCTGCAGCGACACGCGGCTTCTGTCGCGGTTTGTCCTGCGGATCGGAGACCGGGCGCCGGTCCTGCTCGGCTCGGCGCTTTCGGGCGACGTGGTCTATTTCGAGGCGAACCTGACCAATGCCGCGATCCGCCTGGCCGACGGCAGCGGCCTGGCGCAGGGCAGCATCCATGTGAACCGGATCCGGTTTCTCTGGCAGGACCGGATGTACGAGCGCATCGCCCTGACCAATTACGGCCAGACCGCGGTCGAGTTGCCGCTGTCCTTTCGGGTTGGCGCCGACTTCCGCGACATCTTCGAGGTGCGCGGCATGGATCGGGCGGCCCGCGGCAGGATGCTGCCGCCCGAACGCGGCCCGCATCATGTGGGCTTCGGCTATCGCGGGCTCGACGGCGAGTCCCGAACGCTCCGGGTCAGCGTTTCCGAACCGATCGACGCCTCGCCCTCGGGCGACGAGTTCCGCTTGCGCATCGCATTGCCGCGCGGGGTCAGGCGGATGATCTACATCGAGGCGGGCGCGGATCGCTCAGTGCCGGACCGCGTGCGCCACCGGACGATGCGCGCGGCCGCACACCGGGCCATGAAGGCCAGACGGCAGCGCGGCGCCTCGATCCAGACCTCCGGGCCGCTCTTCAACGACTGGCTGGCGCGCACCCGCGCCGACATCGCGCTGCTGTCATCGGACCTCGGCACCGGCCCCTATCCGTTTGCCGGCATCCCGTGGTTCTCGACCCCCTTCGGCCGCGACGGGATCCTGACCGCGCTCTCGATGCTCTGGCTTGACCCCGGGCTTGCACGGGGGGTGCTGCGGTTCCTTGCCGCAACCCAGGCGACCGCGACCGATGCCTTCGCCGACGCCGAACCGGGCAAGATCCTGCACGAGATCCGCCATGGCGAGATGGCGAGCCTGCGCGAGGTTCCCTTCGGGCGCTACTACGGCGGGGCCGACACGACCCCTCTCTTCGTACACCTGGCCGTCGAATACGCCCGCCGCACCGACGACACCCGGTTCCTCAACAGGCTCTGGCCGGCGCTTCGGCGGGCTGTGGCCTGGATCGAGGCGAACCGCGCTGCCGACCCGGACGGGCTTGTGGCCTACGCCCGCGCCAGCCGCTCAGGGCTGCGAAACCACGGCTGGAAGGACAGCACGGATTCGGTGTTCCACGCCGACGGGACCCTGGCCGAGGGGCCGATCCGGCTGGTCGAGGTGCAGGGCTATGCCTTCCTGGCGCTGACCGGGATGGCCGACACCGCCCGCCGTCGCGGCGAGGCAGGCTATGCCGCCGAGCTGGAGGCCAGCGCAGAGCGCCTGCGCCGCACGGTCGAGGAGCGGTTCTGGATGGCCGACCGGCAGTTCTACGCGCTGGCGCTCGACGGCGCGTCCCGGCCCTGCGCCGTGCGCACCACCAATGCCGGCCACCTGCTCTGGTCGGGGTTGCCCTCGCCCGCGCGCGGCCGCGCGGTGGCGCAGGCCTTGCTCCGGCCCGACTTCCTGTCGGGCTGGGGACTGCGCACCGTGGCCATCGGCGAGGTGCGCTACAATCCGATGGCCTACCACAACGGATCGGTCTGGCCGCACGACACGGCGATCTGCGCCGCGGGGATCGTGCGCTACACCCATTCGGAGACGGCGGGGCGGGCGCTCGCGCGGCTGTTCGAGGCCTCGTTCCACTTCGGCAAGAGCCTGCCGGAGCTCTTCTGCGGTTTTGCGCGCGTGCCGGGCGAGGGGCCGGTTGCCTATCCGGTGGCCTGCGTGCCGCAGGCCTGGGCCGCGGCGTCGGTCTTCCTTCTTCTGCAGACCACCCTCGGCCTGCAGATCGATGCCCGCGACGGCGAGGTGCGCGTGGTTCAGCCGTACCTTCCGGCAGGCATCGACCAGCTGTCCCTGCGCAACCTCGATGTCGCGGGCTCGCCGCTCCAGGTGGATTTCGTGCGGATCGGCGAACACGTCGCCTGCACCATCGACCGTCCCGGATCGTCCTCGGTTCGGATGCTGGTCCACCGGATGGGCACATGACCGACGGCCGCCGGGGCGGAACCACGCGCCGGTTGAGGCGTTCATGAACGGCAGGTGAACGCGCGCAGTCCCGATGACCGGTCCGGTCCGGTCGGGTCCGGGCCGGCGCAGGCACCGGCTTGACCGAGACCAGCAGGATGGGATGCGCTGCCGATGATCGCCGACGACGAGACCGACCCCCGACGCCTTGTGCCTTGCGCGACACTTCCCGACGTGTCGTCGGGGGCGCTGGGGCGGCTGAGGTCGACGCTCGACCTGCGCCGTGCAGCCCGCGCGGTTTCGGGCGCGACGGCCGCGGCGACCGCTGCCGCGACATCCGCCGCCAGCGTCGCCGCCGCGGCCGCTGCAAGCGGCCTGCGCCTAGGCCGCGCGCTGGGCACTCCGCAGCCCGCCGATCCCAGCGACTGGACCGTGGCGCGGCTGCGCGC
>JALORM010000430.1 GCA_025458985.1 Paracoccaceae bacterium
CCTGGCCCAGCCGTCGCATGGCCCAGACCGTTGCCAGGGCCATCGCCGGGCCTGCAAGCCGGACCATGTCGGGAGAGAGCGCCGTGCCGAGGACCCAGAGCGCCGCCACCGCCAGCGGTGCGATCCAGAGCCACCATGCCGCCTGGCGCGCCGCAGGAAGGCGCGTCAGCACGCCCAGCGCCAGCCCGACGCCAAATCCGCCGCCCGCCTGGTAGGCCAGGACTGCGCCGAACCCGGCGGGACCCTTCCCTTCCGTCGGCCAGTAGAGCCCCCATCCGGCGCCGAAGAGGCCGAGCATCAGGAGCCACGCCGCCTGCCGCGCAATCCCGCCCCGGCAGAAGGCGAAGGCCCCACCCAGCACCGCCAGCCCCGAGATCAGCGCGTGCCAGGCCAGCGGCGTCCAGACCAGTTGCAGCGGAAACGCGTCGTACATGGTGGCGACCAGCGCGCCTTCGACCCCGACCCCCAGCAGCGCGCCGCCGAGGAACGCGGCCCGCCAGCCTGCGGCGCCCGACCACAGCACCGCCGAAAGCGCCGCCCCCGACACGACCGAATAGCCGGCCCAGGTGAGCCCCAGCTCGAGCAACCCGAGATCGGGTGAGGGCATTGCCCAGAACAGGATCTCGGACGCCCAGACGGCGATCCAGCCGAGGCAAAGTGACTGTGCGGCGTAGACCAGGCCATCGCGCATGACGCACCCGCTTCGGAACCGACCGGCTGGCCCTTTCTGAGCCCAGAGGCTAGAACTCCGCAAGCCCGGCGGAGACCCCATGCTGAAGACCCGCGTCATCCCCTGCCTCGACGTCGCCGATGGGCGCGTGGTCAAGGGCGTCAACTTCGTCGACCTGGTCGATGCCGGCGACCCGGTGGAGGCCGCGGCCGCCTACGATGCGGCGGGGGCGGACGAGCTGTGTTTCCTCGACATCCATGCCACGCACGAAAACCGCGGCACGATGTACGACCTTGTCACCCGCACGGCCGAGCGGTGCTTCATGCCGCTGACCGTGGGCGGCGGGGTGCGCACGCCCGAGGATGTGCGCGCCCTGCTGCTGGCCGGCGCCGACAAGGTCAGCTTCAACTCGGCCGCCGTCGCCGACCCCGACGTCGTGGCGGCGGCCGCCGACCGCTTCGGCAGCCAGTGCATCGTGGTCGCCATCGACGCCAAGACCGTGGAACCGGGACGGTGGGAGATCTTCACCCATGGCGGGCGTCGTCCGACCGGACTCGATGCCGTGGGCTTTGCCCGCACCGTCGCCGCGAAGGGCGCGGGCGAGATCCTGCTGACCTCGATGGACCGCGACGGCACGAAGGCGGGCTTCAACCTGCCGCTCACCCGCGCCATCGCCGATGCCGTCGACATCCCGGTGATCGCAAGCGGGGGCGTCGGGACCCTGGACCACTTCGTGGAGGGCGTTCGCGAGGGCCATGCGAGCGCCGTGCTGGCCGCTTCGGTCTTCCACTTCGGCACCTTCACCATCGGCGAGGTCAAGGCCCACATGGCCGCCGCCGGCATTCCCGTCAGGCTGACATGACCGGAGAAACCCTCGCCCGCCTCGCCGCCACCGTCGCTGCGCGCGCCGGTGCCGATCCCGATGCGTCCTGGACGGCGAAACTGCTGGCGCGCGGCCCCGAGGCCTGCGCCCGCAAGTTCGCCGAGGAAGCGACCGAAGCGGTGATCGAGGCCGTGAAGGGCGACGCGCCGCGTCTGACTGCCGAGGCGGCGGATGTCCTCTACCATCTGCTCGTCATGTGCGCCGCGCGCGGCGTGACGCTGGAGGCAATCGAAGCCGAGCTTTCCCGGCGCGAAGGTCAGAGCGGCATCGCCGAGAAGGCCTCGCGCTAGCGGCGAAGGCCGCAGCGCGTCCGGCCGCCAGCCGGCGGCGGGACTTCGCCCTTCTCCCCGCGATCAGGCCAGCAGGGCCGCCTCGCGCGCCTTCAGCGTGATGCGCGCCGCGGGATAGGCCTGCGGCACGTCCTGCCCGCCCAGTTCCGGGAACAGCGCAAGGACCTCGTCGCGGGTCTCGTCGTCGAGGCCGCCGATGGTGCGTTCGCCGGGCTGGAAGCTTTCGCTCCAGACGCCTTCCGACAGCAGGATCTCGTGGCTGTCGAGCAAGAGGTGGATGTAGGTCACACCGGCGGGCGGCACCCGTTGGGCGATGCCGGTGCGGCCGGCGAAGTGGCGGGCGGGCACCAGGACCTCGGCCTCGCCGAACAGCATCTCGGCATCGGCGGACTGGACCAGCATCCGGTGCTGCGGCGATACCGTCAGGTCGCGCAGGGGCAGCCCGCGTCCCATCGAGCCCGCGGCGAATGTCACCGGGCGGACCTGCGGCTGAAGCGTCAGCTCGGCCGCCGAGAGGTGGCGCATCCCGATCCAGCGCACTGCTTGCGCCCCGCTGTCGCGGGTCAGCACGAGGTCGCCCGGGCGGAGCGATTCGACCGGCACCGCGCCCTCGGGCGTCGCGATCAGCGTGCCGCAGGTGAAGCAGGGGATGACATCCTCGAACTCCGAGAAGGTCATCGTCCCGATCGGGTCGCGGGTGACCGGGTCGAAGAAGGTCACGAACCCGGCAAGGTTGTCGGGATCGGTGCTGGTGTAGGTGATGAGCAGCGGCCCGCCCGCCGCCGCCGCTGATCACGTCGCTGCCGCCGCCGCCGACCAGCGTGTCGTTGCCGTCGCCGCCCTCGAGCGTGTCGTCGCCGGTCCCGCCGTCGAGCGAGTCGTCGTCGGCGCCGCCGGTCAGGCTGTCGCCGCCAGCGCCGCCGAGCAGCGTGTCGTTGCCGGTCCCGCCGTCCAGCGTGTCGCCGCCGCCCGCACCGTCGAGGAAGTCGTTGCCGGCCCCGCCGAAGAAGATGTTCGTGTAGGTATCGGCCGGCGACGTGCCCTGCCCGTCGAAGCCGATCAGCGTGTCGTCGAAAGCCGAGCCGATGATCCCGTCCGTGCCGGCCAGCGTGTCACCCTCGGCAAAGCCGCCCGAGGCGGAGCCAGTCGCCAGGTTGACGTTCACGCCGGCGTCCGAGCCCGAATAGTCGACCGTATCCTGCTGGACGTCGCCCACGATCAGGTCGGCGCCTTCGCTGCCGACCATCGTGTCGACGCCCAGCAGGTCGTCGCCCAGGCCGCCGGCAAGGCTGTCGTCGCCCGCCCCAGCGTCGAGCGTGTCGTTGCCAGCCCCGCCGGTCAGGGTGTCGTTGCCCTCGCCGCCGCTGAGCGAGTCGTTATCGGCCCCGCCGTCGAGCGAATCGTCGCCGTCGCCACCGATCAGCGTGTCGTTGGCATCGCCGCCCGAAAGCGTGTCGTTGCCCGTGCCGCCGTCGAGC
>JALORM010000431.1 GCA_025458985.1 Paracoccaceae bacterium
GCGCGCGAGCTCGGCATTCCTTGCGTGGTCGCGCTTCCCGAGGCGACGCGCTGGATCGAGACGGGCGAGATGCTGGAGGTCGACGGCACCACCGGACGGGTCAGCAAGACCGATGCCTGACCCCTCCCCCCTTCCTTTTGTTGCAAATACCGTCGGGGGGTCCGGGGGGCAGACGGCCCCCCGGCCTCACCGCCCGCGCGAGGCCCCATGACCGACGCCCCGATCCACGCCCGCGCCGCCTTCGACGCGATCCGCTATGCCCAGCTGTGGGAGGATGCCGATGTCCTCACCGCGGCGATGGGCGATGTCCGCGGCGGGCGCCTCGTCTCGATCTGCTCGGCCGGCGACAACGCGCTGGCGCTCCTCACCCTCGACCCGGCCGAGGTGATCGCGGTCGACCTGTCCGAGGCGCAGCTTTCCTGTCTGCGGCTGCGCATCGCCGCGATCCGCACCCTCGGCCACGCCGAATTCCTGGAACTGATGGGCGCGCGCCCCTCGGCCCGGCGCGAGGCGCTCTTTTTCCGCGTGCTGACCGCCCTGCCTGCGCCCGACCGCGCGTTCTGGGCGGCCCGGCGCGAGGGCGTGATCGCCCACGGCGCGGGCGGGGTCGGCAAGTTCGAAGGCTACTTCCGCATCTTCCGCCGTGTCCTGCTGCCGCTGGTCCACTCCCGCCGCACGGTCGGGCGCACCTTCGAACCCCGCGCCCCCGCCGACCGTGCCCGGTTCTTCGAGGACGAGTTCATGACCTGGCGCTGGCGGCTCCTGGT
The DNA here is from genome assembly GCA_025458985.1 of Paracoccaceae bacterium. Taxonomy (GTDB): domain Bacteria; phylum Pseudomonadota; class Alphaproteobacteria; order Rhodobacterales; family Rhodobacteraceae; genus JALORM01. The sequence goes on from JALORM010000431.1 coordinate 768, forward strand.
CCGCGCCTTCTTCTCGCGCCGGATGATGGGGGCGCTTGGCCGCGATCCGGCCTTCTTCGACCATGTGCAGGGCTCGGTCTCCGACCATGTGCTGGCGCGCTGCCGCCATGCGGGAATCGTCACTGACCCGTCTGAGAACCCCTATCTTCACTGGATCCTCACCGGCACCCATGGCGCCGCCCTTCCGATGCCCTGGCGGGCCGAACACTACGTCACGATCCGCGACCGGCTGGACCGGCTGACGCTGCACCGTGGCCCGTTCGAGACGCTGGCGGTCACCGATGCCGCGGGGTTCAACCTGTCGGACATCTTCGAATACATGCCGCCCGCAGCCCTGCCGGCGGTCTACGAGGGAATCCTGTCCAAGGCTCGCCCCGGCGCCCGGCTGGTCTACTGGAACATGATGGCGCCGCGGCGGCGGCCCGAGGCGCTTGCCCATCGCCTCCACCGCCTTCAGGAGGTCGAGGACCAGCTGAAGCCGCAGGACAAGGCCTTCTTCTACTCGGACTTCGTGGTCGAGGAGGTGCGGTGACCGTCCTCCTTCCCCTGCTGACGGCGCTTGGCGCCATCGCGGCGCTGCTTGGCGTGATGGCAGGGGTCCGCCATCTGGCGCAGAGGCGCGGATGGGCACCCGAGGTGCAGCGCAAGTTCGTCCATGTCGCGACCGGACTCTTCGCGATGACCCTGCCCTGGCTTTTCGCCGAGGACTGGCCGGTCTGGGTGCTGCTCGGCCTGACGCTTGCCGTCATGGCCATCCTGCGCCTGCCTGCCCTGCGCCGGGGGGGCCTCGGCGCCACGCTGCACGGGGTGGAACGGCGATCCTACGGCGACTTCCTCCTGGCCCTCGCCGTCGGCGTGCTGTTCCTGCTCCATAACGGCGAGGCGGTCCTCTACCTCCTGCCGCTCGCCATCGTCACACTTGCCGATGCCGCCGCCGCGCTGGCCGGAAGCCTCTACGGCCGGCGGTTCTTCACCGTGGAAGACGGGCGCAAGTCGGTCGAGGGCAGCGCGGTGTTCTTCACCGTCTGCCTGCTGCTGGTGATGGTCGCGCTTCTGCTTCTGACCGAGGTCGACCGGGTCAACGTCGTGGTGCTGGGGCTGATGGTCGCGGCCTTCGCCACGATGGTCGAGGCCGACAGCTGGCGCGGGTTCGACAACCTGTTCCTGCCGCTCGGGACCTTCTTCTTCCTTGCGGCCAACCTCGACGCCGCGCCATGGGCGCTCTTTGCCCAGGCGGTGCTGTTCGGGGCGGCCCTGCTGACCTTCGGCGTCCTGGCGCCCTCGCTGGGCCTCTCGGGCCATGCCGCGCGCGTCCATGTCATCGCCGTCTTCCTGATCCTGTCGGCCACCCAGCCGCAGAATGCGGTCCTGCCGGTGCTGCTGCTGGCCGCGCATATCTGGGCGCGGCTCTGCAACCCCTCGACCGAGCGGTTCCCCGACCTCGACATCATCGCCGTGCTGGCGCTGATCAGCTTCGGTGCCATGGCGGCGGGCGACGCCACGGGGAAGAACGCGCTGTCGTTCTTCACGCTGGCCTGCGGCGGCGTGGCCGCCGGCCTTTCCTCGGTCGCGGCCGGAGGGCGGCATCCCGCGGTGGCGCTGGCGCTGCGGGGCGTGGCGGTGGCGGTCCTGCTGGCGGCCTGGCTCTGGACCGCCGGTCAGAACCCGCCCGAGGTGCATTGGCACGGAACGCTCTGGCCCTTCGCGCTCGCGCTTCTCGCCGGGATGGCCTTGCTGCCAGCGCTGCGGCCTGCGGCCTTCGCCGGGGAACGCTCGCTGAAGCTGGCGCTTGCCGCGATTCCGCCCGTCGCCCTGCTTTATGTGCTTCTCCTGATGACCGGACCCCGGCGCGCGCGCCCGCCTCTACCGCGCCGCGCCAGTCTGGGACGGCCTGCGCACCGCCGCCATCGGCGACTTCCGCTGCGATAGTGTCGAGTCCGGCGCCGCATTGCTGCGGTCGGTCGCGGACGAGCTGGCGGCCGAGGGGGTACAGGCGGTCCTCGGTCCGATGAACGGCGACACCTGGCACAGCTATCGCCTTGTCACCGAAACCGACGGCTCGGCCCCCTTCCTGCTGGAGCCGACGTCGAAGCCCCACGACCTCGCCGCCTTCGAGGCGGCGGGCTTCGCGCCCGTGGGCCGCTACTTCTCGGCGCGCGTCCGCACCGCCGATGCGATCGGCCCCGAACCGCAGCCCGTGCCCGGCCTGACGGTCGAGCCCTGGGACGGCGCCGATCCGCAGGCGCATTTCTCGGCGGTCTACGACCTGTCCTGCGCGGCCTTCGCGCGACCGGGCCACGTTCCTGGCCATGTACATGCCGCTGGTGCCGATGATCCGGCGCGAGCTTGTGTTCCTCGCCCGGCACGAGGGGCGGCTGGCGGGGTTCCTCTTCGGCATCCCGAACTATCAGGAGGGGCTGACGCCCGCCTCGGCGATCCTCAAGACCTACGCAAGCCTCGTGCCCGGCGCGGGGCACGCGCTGGCCCGCGCCTTCCACGAGGCCGCGCTTTCGGCCGGGTTCGAGACCACCATCCACGCGCTGATCCACGACACCAACGCCTCGGCCGACCGCAGCCGCCGCCACGGCGGGACGGTCTTCCGCCGCTATGCCCTGATGGGCCGGCGCCTGTGACCGACCTTGCCGCGATCTTCGAGGCGACCGCCCGGCGGCAGGGCGACAAACCCGCCCTGATCGCCCCGGGCGGCGCGATCTCCTTCGGCGCCCTCGATGCCCGGGCGGCGGGCTTCGCGGGGCGCCTGGCGCGACGGGGGGTAGCAAAGGGCGCGCGGGTTCTGGTCGCCGCGCCGGTCGGCATCGAGCTTTACGTCATCCTCGCCGCGCTCTGGCGGCTGGGTGCGGTGGCGGTGTTGCCGGAACCGGCGATGGGCCTGCGCGGGCTGTTCCACGCCCTGCGCGCCGCGCGCCCCGCGGCCTTCGCCGCTGCCGGACCCTACCGCTGGCTGAAACTTCTGCCGCCTCTGTGGCCGCTGCCGATGGCCGTGCCGGGGGCCGAGACGGACGGCCCGGCCCGCACGCCGCTGTCGCCCGAGGACCCGGCGCTGATCTCGTTCACCTCTGGCTCGACCGGGGCGCCGAAGGCGATCCTTCGGACGCACGCCTTCTTGCTGGCCCAGCACCGCGCCGTGCTGGACCTGCTGGGCGACGACCCCGGCCCCCGCGACCTCGTCGCCTTCCCGGTCTTCGCGCTGGTGAATCTGGCCGTCGGCCGG
>JALORM010000432.1 GCA_025458985.1 Paracoccaceae bacterium
GGCGCGTTCCATCGCCTCCAGGATGCGGCGCGCCCGGGTCACTTCGGCCTCGGACGGGCTCATCACCTCGTTGGCAAGGGCGATCTGGCTGGGATGGATGGCCCACTTGCCCTCGCAGCCCAGCACCGCCGCCCGCCGGGCCGCCGCCCGGTAGCCCTCGGGGTCGGAAAAGTCGCCGAACGGCCCGTCGACGGGCCTCAGCCCGTTTGCCCGTGCCGCCACCACCATCCGCGCCAGCGCATAGTGCCACATGTCGCCCCAGTGGGTCGCGCGGCTGCCGTCCGCCAGCGGGTCGGTCAGCACCGCGTAGTCGGGGTTCACGCCGCCGATGATCGTGGTGCGCGCCCGCGTCGAGGCGGCGTAGTCGGCGACCCCGAAGTGCAGGCTTTCGTTGCGCTTCGAGGCGCGGGCGATCTCGGTCACGTTCTGCATGCCGAGCGCGGTCTCGATGATGTGCTCGAACCCGATCCGCTTGCCGTAGCCCTTGGCGTCCTCGATCTGGGTCACCAGCATGTCGACGGCATAGACATCGGCCGCCGTGCCCACCTTGGGGATCATGATCAGGTCCAGCCGCTCGCCGGCCTGTTCGACCACGTCCACCACGTCGCGGTACATGAAGTGGGTGTCGAGCCCGTTGATCCGCACCGACATGGTCTTGCGGCCCCAGTCGATCTCGTTCAGCGCCTTGATGACATTCTTGCGCGCCTGCGGCTTGTCGTCGGGCGCGACAGCGTCCTCGAGGTCGAGGAAGATCACGTCTGCCTCGGACTGCGCCGCCTTCTCGAACATCTGCGGCGCGCTGCCCGGAACGGCAAGTTCGCTCCGGTTCAGGCGCGCGGGCGCCTGCTGGATCACGTGGAAGGACATCTGATAGCTCCCGTCGGACGAAGGAGCTGCACCTGCGCAAGGCATCGGCCAAGCGGGGCCGCCCCGTCAAGGTCCAATCGGCGCCGTCCCGGAGCTGGGGGTCAGAAATCCCCCCGCGCGGCCCGGTTGGCATAGAAGAAGGCGATCGCCTGCGCGCGGCTGCGCACCGAAAGCTTGTCGTAGAGGTTCGACAGGTGGAACTTGACGGTGTTGGTACTGATCCCCAGCTCGCGCGCGAGGTCGCGGTTGGCGAGGCCCTTCGACAGCGCCTCGAGCAGTGCCCGCTCGCGGGGCGAGAGCTGCTCGATCGGGTCCTGGCGCAGGCTGCGCACGTCGAGGAAGGGAAACACCATCTGCCCCTTGGCGACGGCGAGGCAGGTGTCGAGCAGGCGCTCGGGCGATGCGGCCCGCGAGACGAAGCCGGCGGCCCCGGCGGCCATCGCCTTGCGCGGCGTTTCGCCCGCGTCGTCGGCGTAGACGACAAGCCGCGGGGCGTTCGGCTGCGCGCGCAGCACGTCGATCAGCCGAGCCCCGCCAAGCGCGGGCAGGTTCCAGTCGATGACGCCGACCTGGACCGGCATCCGCATTGCGGCCCCGAGGAACCCCTCGGCCGTCGCCGTGGTGGCGACGAGGGAGAACCGCGGATCGCGGCCGAACATCTCGGACATTGCGGTCAGCATCAACGGGTTGCCGTCGGCGACCATCACCGTCACTGCAGCCTCGCCCGCGCGGGGGCCGATCATGTAGGCTCCTCCCCCTACCCGAAAGGGTGGGTATCCACACTGATGTTAGCGGAAACTATCCGAACGGGTGGGAAAAATCCAGTCCTAACGGTTTTCCGAAAGCAGGATATAGGGGGGTTGCGGGACACGTGGCCCGATGGCTTTGCTCGGCGCCAGGACAGCCGCCTCTGGCCCGGTCCGCGCCCGGTTCTCCGCTGCACCCGGACCGGCCGCGGCTTCCGCGCAGCGCGGCGCCCGTGATGCGTGGCGCCACCGCGGGTGGCAAGGCAAAGGCAAGGAAAGGCCCGATGACCCAGACCGAGATCTTCCCGCCGCTGTCGATCCCGCAGACGCTGGCAGCCGGCCCGGGGCCTGGCAACACCGATGCGCGGGTCCTGGCCAGCTTCGCCAATGCCGGGCTCGCCGATCACATGCAGGCCGACGTGCTGCGCGGCATGATCGAGGCCAAGCAGATGCTGCGCCAGGTCTGGGGCACGCGGAACGTCCATACCTTCGGCGTCGCCGGAACCGGATGGAGCGGGCTCGACTGCCTGTACGGGGCGATCCTGCCCGGCGACCGCGTGGTGGCTTTCGTGAACGGCACCTTCAGCGGGATCGATGCGCAGACCGTCCGGATGAAGGCCGCGACGCGGGCGGACCTTGCGGCAAACCCGATGGACCCCACGCCCGAGGGCGTGACCGTCGTCACCGTGCCGCACGGGCAGTCCGTGACCGCCGGGGTGATCGAGTCCGCCCTGGCCGAGCACAAGCCGACCTGGGCGGTCATGGCCCACTGGGAAACCGGATCGGGCCGCATCAACGACCTGCGCGCCTTCTCGGACGCCTGCGAGCGGCACGGCGTCATGGGGCTGGTCGATGCCGTCTCGTCGCTGGGCGTTGCGGATTTCGACATCGACGACTTTCCGGGCGTGACGGGCTGGGCCTCGTGTCCGCAGAAGGGCGTGATGTGCCTTCCGCTGACCTATGCGCCGGTCAGCTTCACCGACCGCTACATCGCGCA
>JALORM010000433.1 GCA_025458985.1 Paracoccaceae bacterium
CGAACTCCGCCCCCTCCATGCCCGAGGCATCCGCGCGGAACCGCGCGGCAAGCGCGGGGTCGTCGGCGCCGGCAAGGCGGCCGACGCCGGTTTCGGGGTTGACCACATAGGCCACGGCGCGCCGCGCGGCGCGGGCGGCGGCAAGGTCTGCAAGAAGCGCCTCGGGCAGCGAGGCGCCGACCGGTTCGACCAGCACGCGGATCGTGCCGCCGCAGGCCAGGCCCACCGCGAAGGCCTCGTCGTCCGAGACGCCGAAGGTCAGAAGCCGCGGCCGGCCGTCCGACAGCGCTTCGAGCGCCTCGGCCACCACCGCGCCCTCGACGCAGCCCTCGACGCAGCCGCCCGAGACCGAGCCCTGGATCTCGCCCGCGCCGGAGACCGCAAGCTGACTGCCGACGCGGCGCGGGGCCGAGCCCCAGGTCTCGACCACCGTCGCGAGCGCGGCGCGCTGGCCCGCCCGGTGCCAGGCGAGCGCAGTTTCGGGACTGTCGTCGAACCCCATGGCGCATCCTCCCCTCGCGCAGAGTGTGAACCCTGCGGGGTCGGGTTTCCAGCCCCCGGCAGGGCAGACAAAGGTCGCAGGGCAGTGCGGATGCGGCCGGGCGAACGGCCGAGGGTCAGTTTGCGATGACGCCGTCGTCCTCGGGGACTTCCGCGTCCTCGGGCAGGATCGTCACGTCGCCGGGCACGCCCTCGACGCCGACTTCGCCTTCCCCGGCGCCCGCCTCGGCCGGCGCCGCCGCGGCCCCCGGGCTTGCGCCTGCGCCCTCCGCGGCTTCCGTGGCTTCCGTGGCTTCGCCCTCGACGGCGCCCCCGCCTTCAGGCTCTGGCGCGCCGGAACGTCCCGGCAGGCTGCGCCCGTCGGCTTCGGCGCCCTCTGTGGCCTCGGAGGCGTCTTCCCCCGTCATCCCGCCGTCCTGTTGGCCTTCTTCCGCGGCCGGGGCACCTTCGCCCGACGGCTCGGCATCTTCGGCGGGCGCAGTTTCGGCCGGCTCTCCGGTGCCTTCCGCCGCAGCGCTGCCGTCGGCGCTCCGGTTGCCCTCGGCCGCGCCGGCCGTCGCGACGGCGGCGCCGCCATCGGCCGTGTCCGACGATTCGGCCGGGGCCGACTGGAACAGCGGCCCGGACACATCGCTTCCGGCGCCATCGACGGCCGAGCTGTAGTCCGCCGCCGACGGCACGGACACCGCCCCGCCGCCGTCGCCGACACCCGAGCCGTCGACTTGGGCCACGGCGGCAACCGGAGCCTGCGCCAGGGTAAGCGCCAGAAGGATCGCGGTACTCGTCTTCAGGGGGGGCATCGACATCGTTCGTCTCCAGGCACTCGGACCGAGTGTTTGCGTTTTCCGGTTCGCCGCTGCGCCGCGGCGCGGCAGTCACGGCAGCAGTCATGTCCCGGAAGCCGCCCCCCAGAGCGACCGGCGGCTGGCACTTTCGCCGATTTCCGACGTTTCGCCAAGGGGGTGCGCGCAGTCGTTCAGGCAGCGTGGCCCGCCGGCACCGGAAGGCCCCGGACGCTGCGCGCGACCCGGGGCCTTGGAAAGCAGCAGGACCGGCCCGCCGGGGTCGAAGGCCCGGCCTCAGTTGCGGGCCACCCTCTCGACCAGAAGCGGCGTGATGCGGCGCACGACCACCCGGCGGTTCTGGCGCTCGGCCTCGCCGGTCTGCACCTTCAGGTCGGCCTCGCCGTAGCCCTGGACCACCATGTTCTCAGGCGGGACGCCGAAGTATTCGGTCAGTGCCAGCGCCAGCGATTCGGCCCGCCGGTCCGAGAGGGCGAGGTTCGACGCTGCCGACCCCACGGCGTCGGTGTGGCCCTCGACCAGGAACACCTCCGAGGGATCGTCCTCGATCAGGGCCAGCAGCAGGTCGCCCAGCCGCGCGAGGTTGCGGGCCTGCGAGGGCGCGATGGCGGCCGATCCCGTCTCGAACGTCACCGATTCGACGGGGATCTCGGGCACCAGCTTGCGGACCTCCTCGATCTGCCGGATCTGCCGGAGCGAGAACGCGCGCCCGATGTTGCTGGCCGAGGCCCGCTCGATCGCCACGCGGAGCGCCAGCGGGTCGTCGACCAGCGTGACCTCCCGCGCCTGTGGCGGGGGCAGCTTGTCGACCCGCACGGGCTCGTAGCTGATCGTGTCGTCGATCAGCGTGTAGCGGCGGCCGTCCGGGTCTTCGCTGACGCGGCGCAGCACCCGGCCCGAGGCGTCGCGGATCGTGATGATGCGCGAGCCGTCGTCGCGGCTGACGATGGTGCGGGTCGAGCCGTCGTCGAACGTCTCGGTCCGCACACGCGCGCCGGGCTGGCGCAGCAGCGCGTCGTCGTCCTTGAGGATGTAGTAGTCGTCTTCGCCGCGCTGCACCACGACGCGGTCGCCGGTATTGGCCACCACGCGGTCGTTGCGGTTGTTGAGCAGAGCGCCCACGGCGAGGATGCCAAGGCCGGCGAGTGCGGCCTTCTCGAAGTTCGACAGACCGTCATCGTCGTCGGCCGAGGCATTGGCGCGGCCCGAAGCGGTGGTGGCGAATTCCTCGCTCGACTGGCGGGTGTCTTCCTCGGTCAGGACGACTTCGGTCGTGTCGGCCGAACCGTCAGCCTCCTGCCCGTCGTCGGCGGCCGCAAGCGCGGCCGCTGCCGCGGCGGCAAGGCCTTCCTCGCCTTCCGCCGGATCGACGGCGGCGGTGCCGATGGCGGCGGCTGCCGCTTCGGCAGCCTCCAGAAGCGCGGCGTTGTCCTCGGTGACGAGCGAGCCGTCATCGGTCTCGCCGGCCTCGAGCGCGGCAGGGGCGGCCTCGCCGCTGGCGGCGGCCTCCGGCGTGGTTTCGGGGGCCGGTTGCGCCTCTCGACCGCGGGCTCTTCGACGGCCGGCGCCTCGGCGGCGGGCTCTTCAGCGGCAGGTTCCTCGACAGCGGGCTCTTCGACGGGCTCTTCGACCGCGGGTTCCTCGAGGGCGGGCTCCTCGACTGCCGGCGCCTCGGCTGCGGGTTGCTCGGCCGCGGGCTCTTCGGCGGCAGGTTCTTCCATGGGGGCTTCTGACGGATCTTCCGCGGCGGGCGCGTCCTGGGCGGCTTCGGGGGCAGGCTCCTCGACCTCTTCGACCGCGGGCGCCTCGATCACGGGCGCCTCCTCTGGGGCCTCTTCGGGGGCCGCCTCGACAGGCGCTTCCTCGACAGGCGCCTCCTCCACCGCCGCTTCCTCTACCGGCGTCTCCACGGCGGGCACTTCCTCGGGAACCACGTCCTCGACGGGGTCCGCGGCCTCTGCCGGGGCAACCTCAACCGGCCCGGACTCGGGCGGC
>JALORM010000434.1 GCA_025458985.1 Paracoccaceae bacterium
TGGCGTCGACCTTCTTGACGATCACCGCGCAGTAGAGATGCACGCCGCCCTTCGACGGCATCGACCCCGCCACGACGACCGAGCCCGCAGGCACCTCGCCGTACATGACCTCGCCGGTCTCGCGGTCGACGATCTTGGTCGACTGGCCGATGAAGACGCCCATCCCGAGGACCGAGCCTTCGCGCACGATGACGCCCTCGACCACCTCGGACCGGGCGCCGATGAAGCAGTTGTCCTCGATGATGGTGGGGCCCGCCTGCATCGGCTCCAGCACGCCGCCGATGCCGACGCCGCCCGAGAGGTGGACGTTCTTGCCGATCTGCGCGCAGGAACCGACGGTGGCCCAGGTGTCGACCATGGTGCCCTCGTCGACATAGGCGCCGAGGTTCACGAAGGACGGCATCAGCACGACGCCCCTGGCGATGAAGGCCGACTTGCGGACGACGCAGGTCGGCACGGCGCGGAAGCCCGCCGCCTTCCATTGGTTGTCGCCCCAGCCCGCGAACTTGCTGTCGACCTTGTCCCACCAGCCGCCGCCCTGCGGGCCGCCCGACTGCTGGGCCATGTCCTTCAGGCGGAAGCCCAGCAGCACCGCCTTCTTGGCCCACTGGTTCACCTTCCACGCGCCGTCGGCCTGCCGCTCGGCCACACGCAGGCTGCCGCTGTCCAGCGCCTCGAGCGTCGCGGCGATCGCCTCTCGCGTCACGCCCTTCGTGGCGGGCGTGATCGTGTCGCGCGCCTCCCAGGCGGCCTCGATTGCGGATTCGAGTTCGGCGATGTTCATGGCGATCCCTCCCTTGGCCACCCCGGGGCGGCCGGTCCGCGCCCGCCTATAGCGGCCCGGGGCCGCCGGGGCAATCAGGGCGGATGCAGGCCGCGCGTCGGGTCGGGTGGGCTCTCCGTCGTGCCCGCCATGCCCGGTTCTGGCCATGCGGGGGCCGACGCTATAGAGATCGACCCGGGGTCGCAACCGACCGGAGGACACGCCTTGACCGACGAGACGGGCCACCCGTTCCGCAACGCGCGCGAGGACATCGAAAGCGCCGGGCAGGCGCCCGACACGGTGCAGGCGCGCTCGCCCGCCTACCGGCTGGCTTTCGCAGACCCCGATTTCATGACCCGCGACGAACTGCGGCCGGTGCGGCTTCAGCTGGAACTGCTGAAGCCCGAGCTCCTGATGGCCGAATACGGCGTCAAGTCGACCGTCGTGCTTTTCGGAGGCGCGCGCATCCCCGAACCGGCCGAGGCGGCGACGGCCCAGACGCCGACGCTGGCGGGGCTTGCCCGCTACTACGACGAGGCGCGCGAGCTTGCGCGGCTCATCACCCTGCGGTCGCTTTCGGACCACCGGCGCGACGAGGTGATCGTGACCGGCGGCGGACCCGGCGTGATGGAGGCCGGCAACCGCGGCGCGGCCGAGGCGGGCGGGGTGTCGATCGGGCTGAACATCGTCTTGCCGCACGAGCAGGCGCCGAACACCTACGTGACGCCGGAACTGTGCTTCAACTTCCACTACTTCGGCATCCGCAAGATGCACTTCCTGCTGCGGGCCAAGGCGGTGGCGGTCTTTCCCGGGGGCTTCGGCACCTTCGACGAGCTGTTCGAGACGCTGACCCTGATCCAGACCGGCCGGATGGCGCAGATCCCCGTGATCCTGTTCGGCCGCGCGTTCTGGGAGCGGATCGTGAACTGGGAGGCCCTGGCGGAAGCCGGCACCATCGCGCCGGAGGACCTGACGCTTTTCCGCTATGTCGAAAGCGCCGCAGAGGCGCTGGAGGTGATCGACACCTGGCCCGGCAAGGGCACGATCCGGGGCGAGATTCCGGGCCGCTGACCCGCGGCGGTGGTTGACGCGGGGCGCCTCCCGGCCCGAGGATGACCTCCTGACGCGCGGACCACGGGGTCCGGCCCCCGCTCCGGCGCCAGCGATGGCATCGAACAGGGGAGGATATGCCGATGCGGACGGTCGCGGTACTGGGCCCCGCGGGGTCGGGGAAGTCGACGCTCGTCGGGCAGCTTGCGGGCCTCGAAGGCGCGGCTGTCGCGCGCGAGGACGCCGACCACCTGACGCTCACGACATTTCCCTTCATGTCCGACCGCTGGGCGGTGATGGAACTGGCCGGAGGACCCGACTGGGCGGGCATGGCCGGGCCGATCCTGACGGCCGCCGACGCCGCCGTGCTGGTCGTGCCGCCCGATCCCGGCGCCGCCGTCCTTGCCGCGCCTTACCTGCGGGCGCTCGAGGCGGCGGGAACGCCGACGCTGATCTTCGTCAACAAGATGGATGCCGCCGAAGCGCGCGTGCGGGACATCGTCGCCGCGCTGCAAGCCTATACCGGCCATGTGCTGGCGCTGCGCCAGGTTCCGATCCGCGAGGGCGGGCGGGTGGTCGGTGCCGTCGACCTGATCTCCGAGCGCGCCTGGCGCTACCGCGAGGGCCAGAACTCGACCCTGATCGAATTGCCCGCCGACATCGCCGAACGCGAGCATGAGGCGCGCGAGGAACTATTGGAGCACATGGCGGACTTCGACGAGAAGCTGCTGGAAGAGCTGATCGAGGACCGCGTTCCCGCGACCGAGGCGCTCTATGGCATCGC
>JALORM010000435.1 GCA_025458985.1 Paracoccaceae bacterium
GGCATCGCGGTTGTCCTGTGCAGCGGCGGACCAGGCATGGGCTGCAGCATCGGCGGCGGCGCGCGCGGCGTCGGCGGCGGCGTCCGCGGCGGCATCGGCAGCGGCATCGGCAGCCGCGTAGGTGGCGTAGGCGACGGCACGGGCTGAATCGGCGGCGTAGGCGGCGGCGCGCGAGCCCGCGGCGGCCCGTGCCGCGGCATAGGCGGCGCGGGCGACGGCGTCGGCGGCGCGCGCGGACCGGGCGGCCCGCGCTGCGGCCCTGAGCTCTGGCGTCGCGCCGAGGGCCGCGACAGAGGGGATGAGCAGCAGCCGGCACGTAGCCAGTTCGGCAAGATCGTTGCGTCGCGAGCGCGAGGCGACACCGCTCCAGAACAGAGGCACGACCCTGAGCGCGGCACGGGCGGCGATGGCCAGCGCCGTCTCGCGCGGCTGGTCCTTCAGCCAGGCGCGCAGACTCTGCCGATCGTCGATGCCTTCCGCGCCGCTCATGCCTGCCACACTGCCGCGCGCGGGGTCGCCTGACAAGCGGCGCTCACTCTCGCGAAAGCCCCGACTTCCGCCGTAGCCAGGCCCAGGCGAACCGCAGCGGCCAGCGCAGGACCGAAGCGCCGGCGGCCAGCACCAGAAGGCCGATCGCAAGGCCGTTCTCGGCCACGACCCAGACCAGCAGCGGCAGGCCCGCGGCGATCAGCGCCCAGGCCTGCGGCCAGTGGTTGCGGCGCGAGGGGATCATCGCGATGACATTCGCCGCGATCAGCCAGACGAAGGCCAGGATCAGCGGCGTCACGGCGGGTCGGATCGTTGCGGCTCGGCCGGGTCCGGCGTGCCCGGCCGGTCGAGGCCCAGTGCGCGGCGGCCGAGGAACCAGAGCGGCCGGCGGAACATCGACACGAACCCCGCCAGCGCCAGCAGCATCCACACGACCCCGTGTTCCAACGCGATGAAGCCGATGAGGAACGGTGCCGCGACCAGCAGCGCGATGCCGGGCGGAAACTGCCTGCGGTAGGGCAGCAGCGCGACGATGGTGGCGGCAAGCGCCCAGAGGCAGGCAAGCGTGAGCGACAGGCTCACCGCCCGCTCACGCCGCTGCGCCGCGGAGCCGGTCGGGCAGGTTGTTGGCCCAGGCCGAGATCGTGCCCGCGCCGAGGCACACCACGATGTCGCCCGGCCGCGCCTGTTCCCGGACCAGCCGCGCGAGGTCCTCTTCGGACAGCAGCGCGCGCGCATGGCGATGACCATGCGCGATGAGCCCCTGCACCAGGTCGTCGCGGGACGCGCCGGGGATCGGCTCTTCGCCCGCGGCATAGACCTCGGCGATGGCAACCACATCGGCCTCGTGGAAGCAGGTGCAGAACTGTTCGAACAGGCTCGACAGCCGCGTGTAGCGGTGCGGCTGGTGGACGGCGATGACGCGGGCGCCGGGCGTGTCGGCCACGGCCTGCCGCGCGGCCTTCAGCACGGCGGCGATCTCGACCGGGTGGTGGCCGTAGTCGTCGATGATCGTGACGCCGCGGACCTCGCCCACCTTGGTGAAGCGGCGGTTGACGCCGCCGAAGCCGGCAAGCGCCTCGCGGATCTCGGCGGTCTTCATGCCCAGATGGCGGGCGACCGCCACGGCGGCAAGCGCATTCGACACGTTGTGGTCGCCGGGCATGGGCAGGCTGCAGCCCTCGATGACCTTGTCCTCGGCCTGCAGCTGGATGTCGAACCGGGCGACGCCCTTCTCGTAGCGCAAGGCCACCGCCCGCACGTCGGCCTGCGCGTTGAAGCCGAAGGTGACGATGCGGCGGTCGGTGACGCGGCCGACCAGCGTCTGCACCTCGGGATGGTCGGTGCAGAGCACGGCGAGGCCGTAGAACGGGATGTTCGACACGAACTGGAAGAAGCCGTCGCGCAGGGCCTCGATCGTGCCCCAGTGCTCCATGTGCTCGGGGTCGATGTTGGTGACGATGGCGATGGTCGCGGGCAGGCGGTTGAAGGTGCCGTCCGACTCGTCGGCCTCGACCACCATCCACTCGCCCTGCCCCACACGCGCGTTGGATCCGTAGGCGTGGATCACCCCGCCATTGACGACCGTGGGGTCGAAGCCGCCCTTGTCGAGCAGCGTCGCCACCATCGTCGTGGTCGTGGTCTTGCCGTGGGTGCCGGCGACGGCCACGTTCGAACGCAGGCGCATCAGTTCGGCCAGCATCTCGGCCCGGCGCACGACCGGCAGCTTGCGGCGGCGCGCCTCTTCCAGTTCCGGGTTGCCGCGCTTGATGGCCGACGAGATCACGACGACCTCCGCATCGCGGATGTTCTCGGCCCGCTGGCCCTCGAACACCTCGGCCCCCATCTTCTCGAGACGGTCGGTGATCTTCGACCGCTTGGCGTCCGACCCCTGCACCCGGTAGCCGAGGTTCAGCAGGACCTCGGCAATCCCCGACATGCCGATGCCGCCGATCCCCACGAAGTGGACCGGCCCCATCTCGTTCGGAAGCTTCGTCGCGTTCATGCGGAGTGTCCCTCTGCCAGGCGTTCGACCATGTCCACCAGCCGCTCGGTCGCATCCGGTCGCCCGAGCGCCAGTGCGGCATGCGCCATCTTCACCCCCCGCCTCGACGAGGCCCCGCGCATTGGCGGTCTGATGGTCCGCCGCCGCAGCGGCGTAGGGGATGAGGATCGCGGGGCGGCCGATCACGGTCAGGTCGGCGACCGTCGAGGCCCCCGCCCGCGCGATCACCAGCTGTGCCTCGGAAAACCTGCGCGGCACGTCGGTGAAGAAGGTCCGGACCTCGGCCAGGATGCCGGCCGCGGCATAGGCGGCCTCGACGCGCGCGACATCCTCCTCGCGCGCCTGGTGTGCCACCCGGAGATTGGCGCGCATCGGTTCGGGCAGGGCGGCGACGGCGGCAGGCACGACGTCCGAGAGGATGCGCGCGCCCTGGCTGCCGCCGATGACCACAAGGCTCATCGGGTAGTCGCCGGGCGGTATGTAGGGCGATCCGGCGCGGTCGAGGATCGCCTGACGCACCGGGTTGCCGGTGTGTTCGGCGGTGACGCCGGCCGGAAGCGCGGTCGGCCAGGTGCCGCAGGCCAGCGCCGGGACGCGCGTCGCGAAAAGCCGGTTCACGCGGCCGAGCACGCCGTTCTGTTCGTGGATCATCCGGGGCAGCCGCAGCAGCGTCGCCGCCGCGAGCGCGGGGATCGACGGGTATCCGCCGAAGCCCACGACCGCCGCGGGCCGGTCCCGCATCATCCGCGCGACGCTTGCCGAGACGCCGCCCGCGATCACGAAGGGGGCCGCCGCCTTCGCCGCCGCGCCGCCGCGCGCGAAGGTGGCCGAGCCGACCTTCTCGACCGCGACCACGTGCGGAAAGCCCCCGGCATAGCGCGCCCCGCGGTCGTCGGTCGACAGCTTTACCCGCCAGCCCCGGCGCACCATCGCCTCGGCCAGCGCCTGGGCGGGGAACATGTGTCCCCCCGTGCCGCCGGCCGCGATGACCAGAAGCCGCCCCGTCGTCCCTGCCGCCATCAGCGCCCCCTGCTGCGCCCGAAGGCGTCGGCGATGCGCCCCTGCGGGCGGGTGCGGGTGAAGGCCAGCAGCATGCCGACGAGGATCCCCCCCGCGATCAGCGACGAACCGCCGTAGCTGACGAAGGGCAACGTCATTCCCTTGGCCGGCAGAAGCCGCACCGCGACCCCCATGTTGATGATGGCCTGCACGCCGAAGATGCAGGCCAGACCCGTGCCCGCCAGGCGGATGAACGGGTCGCGCTCGCGCATCAGCCGGGCGAGCGACCGGGTGACCACCACCGCGAAGAGGCCGATCACGAAGACCACCATGACAAGGCCGTATTCCTCGGCCGCGACGGCGATGATGAAGTCGGTGTGGGCGTCGGGCAGCGACCACTTCACCTGCCCCTCGCCGATCCCGACGCCGAAGAACCCGCCCTCCTGGATGGCATTCGTGCCGCCCGCAAGCCCGATCAGCAGAGGCAGCGGGGCGCCGGCGACGAAGTACATCACGCCCCAGGCAAAGAGGATCAGCGCCGCCTGCCCGAAGTCGGGCTGCAGCGCCAGAAGCGTGGCGACCACCAGGGCAAGGACGAAGGAGAACAGCCGCCCCGGCGGGCCGTTGATCTCTTGCGCCGCAGCCATCAGCCAGGCGCAGAGCACGACGAAGGCGGGCTTCAGGAACTCCGACGGCTGCACGCTGGCGAAGCCCAGCGAATACCAGCGCGTCGCGCCCTTGCCGAAGTCGGTCCCGAGGAAAGGCAGCAGAAGCAGCGAGACGAAGACGACGGCGAAGCCGAGGACAGCCAGGCGGCGCACCAGATCCGGCGAGAGCATCGAGGTCAGCACCATCGCCGCGAGGGCCATGCCCCCGAAGGCCATCTGGCGCTCGACGTAGTAGAAGGGCGCAAGGCCATTGCGCTCGGCCAGCGGGACCGAGGCGGCAAGTCCCAGCAGGAGGCCGATCCCGAACAGCCCGAAGACGGCCGCCAGCGTCCACTTGTCGATCGTCCGCCACCAGCGCGGCAGCACCGGTTCGCCGGTCTGCACGCGCACGCCACCGTGCACCATTTCGGTCATGGGTCCCGCCTCGTCTGCCTCGTCCGCCCGGGTTCGAGCCCTGGGTCTGGCCGAAACCTTAGCGAATCCGGGCGCTTCGCGCCAGA
>JALORM010000037.1 GCA_025458985.1 Paracoccaceae bacterium
GAGGTCGAGGCCGCTCCGGAACAGGCGCCCGAGGCGGCACCGGAACCGGCGCCCGCCGCGGCCAAGCCGGCGCGGCGCGGCCGGGGCGCCAAGACGGCCGAGGCGGCCGAGACGCCCTCCGAACCTGTTGCCGCGGAAAAGCCTGCCCGAAAGTCGCGCGCCAAGACCCCGAAGGCCGCTGCGCCCGTCGTGGACGAGGCCGGCGCCGCGCCCGAGGCAGAGGCCGCCCCGGAAACAGCCGCGGAAACGGCGCCCGAACCCGCGCCCGGACCGGCCCCGGCCCCCGCAGCAGTGCCGGAGCCCGAGGCCGACCGCCCCAAGCGCAAGGGCTGGTGGTCGCTCGGCCGCTGAGGCCGGTGCGGGCCTGTCGTCCATTCAGTCGTGCGCCGTCCCAAGCGGGGGCGGCGCATGGCTCGCCCCCGCACCGGGGCCCCTTCGCCACGGCAATGTGACAGCCGGGGCAGGTGACGCCGCGCGTGCCGCGCGCTATCGCTTGCCGCAAGGGAGGCCCGGAATGTTCGGCATCGATGTCTTCGACGCAAGCCTGCTGCCCGCGCTTCTGGTCGCGCTGGCGGCCGGGGTGATCTCGTTCCTCAGCCCCTGCGTCCTGCCGATCGTGCCGCCTTACCTGGCCTACATGGGCGGCATCTCGATGGCCGAGGCGCGTGCCGGCCACCGGCGCGTGATGCTGGCGGCGCTGTTCTTCGTGCTGGGCCTCTCGACGGTGTTCCTGTTCCTCGGCTTCACCGCCTCGTGGATCGGGCGGGTCTTCATCACCCACCAGGACGTCCTCTCGAAGGTCGCGGGCGCGGTGATCGTGGTCTTCGGCCTGCATTTCCTGGGTCTGTTCCGCATTCCGTTCCTCAACCGCGAGGCGCGGCTTGACGCCGGCGACCGGGGCGGCAGCGCGTTCGGGGCCTATGTGCTGGGCCTTGCCTTCGCCTTCGGCTGGACGCCCTGCATCGGCCCGATCCTGGGCGCGATCCTGTCGCTGGCCGCGACCGAGGCGAGCGTCGCGCGGGGCACCACGCTGCTTGCCGCCTATGCCGTGGGCCTCGGCCTTCCGTTCCTGCTGGTGGCGGCTTTCCTCGACCGGTCGCAGGGTGTCATGGCGCGGATGAAGCGCCACATGGGAACGATCGAGAAGCTGATGGGACTGCTGCTGGTGATCGTCGGCGTCGCGATGTTCACCGGCGCCTTCTCGGCCTTTGCCTGGTGGCTGCTCGAGACGTTCCCGGCGCTGGCCGCCATCGGCTGAGGCTACTCATCTTGCCCCCGCGCCGCTAAGCTCGGCCCCGGCAGGAGGCAGGCATGGCGAAGGGCGGGCAGGGCGTGGCACGGCGGCGGGTGTTCTACATCCCCGGCTACGATCCGTTTCCGCCCCGCCGCTACCGCGAGATCTACCGGACCGAGGCGGCCGCGCAGGCGGCGCATTCGGGCTACGACATCGCGGTGGCGAAGGGTGCCAGCGCGGCGGGATGGTCGGTCCGCGCGGTGATCGAGGACGAGGCAGTGACGGCCGAGGTCGAGGTCCTGGTCTGGTCCGACATCGTGCAGGCCTCGATGGGCCACGGGATCCTAGCCACCTATGCGCAGCTGCTCCGCACCGCCTGGGCCTACATCGGGTCGGGGGCGCTGTTCCGCCTGATGCGGCTCAGGAAGGGGCCGGTGATCGCGGCGCTCTACCCGATCGGGATGCTTCTGGCGCAGCTGGCAGTCGCGGTTCTGGCCGCAAGGATCGTGGCGGCGACCCTGGCGCTGGTGCTGCCGCCCCCCTGGCCCTGGGCAGGGCTTCTGGCCATCTGGCCCGTGCTGGCCGCGTTTCGGCGCGCCGACCGCTGGCTCTATGCCCATTACCTCATGCACGACTATGCCCATACCGCGCAGGCCCGCGGCGCCTATCCGGCCGAGCTGGAGGCGCGTCTGGCCGCCTTCGGCGACCGGATCGCGGCGGCGCTTGCGACGGATGCCGACGAGGTGCTGGTCGTCGGCCATTCGTCGGGCGCGCATCTGGCCGTGTCGGTGCTGTCGGATCTGATCCGACAGGGCAGGGTGCCGGAGGGCGGCCCCACACTGTCGCTGCTGACGCTGGGGCAGGTGGTGCCGATGGTGTCGTTCCTGCCGCGGGCCGACAGGCTCCGGGCCGACCTGCACTACCTCGCGGCCCGCGCCGAGCTGGCCTGGGTGGACGTGACCGCCCCGGGCGACGGCTGCGCCTTCGCGCTCTGCGATCCCGTCGCGGTGACGGGCGTCGCGCCGCCGGGCAAGCGCTGGCCGCTGGTGATCTCGGCCGCCTTCACCCGGACGCTCAGGCCCGAGACCTGGGCGCGCCTGCGCTGGCGGTTCTTCCGGCTGCACTTCCAGTACCTGCACGCCTTCGACGCGCTGAGCGGCGACGCGGGCGAATACGACTACTTCCGCATCACTGCAGGGCCGCTGACGCTGGCCCGGCGGTTCGCCCGGCGCGCGCCCTCGCAAAGCCGGATCGAGGCGCCGGCCTCGCGCTATACGTCGATGGCAGCGTGACGGAGGTGACCGGGCCGCCGCCGATCCCGCCGAAGCCCACCGCGCGGCCGGGGCGCGTGTCGCTCTGGCGCTACCTGCGCCTGTTCCGCAAGGACATCCTGTCGGCGCAGCCCGAGCGGCTCTATTCGGCGCGGATGGCCGAATTCCGCACGCCGTTCTTCCGGTCGTTCCTGGTCAACGAGCCCGACCTGATCGACCTGGTGCTCAAGGAACGCCCCGACGATTTCCCGAAGTCCGACCGGGTGGGCGAGGGTTTGCGCCCGCTGCTCGGCCGGTCGGTCTTCGTCACCAACGGGCCCGAGTGGAAGCACCAGCGCCGGATCATCGACCCGGCCTTCGAGGGCGGGCGCCTGAAGGACAGCTTTCCGGCGATGCTGGCGGCGGCCGAGGCGGCAGCCGCGCGGCTTGCCCCCGGGCGGGTCGAGATCGAGGCCGAGGCGAGCCATGCGGCCGCCGACGTGATCTTCCGCACGCTCTTTTCGATCCCGATCGAAAGCGACACGGCGCAGGCGGTGTTCCAGGCCTTCCGCGCACATCAGCGGGCCCAGCCGATCCTGAATCTGGCCGCCTTCCTGCCCCTGCCGCGCTGGATGCCGCGCCTGCACCGCGGCGCGACCCGCCGCACGGCCGCCGAAATCCGTCGCCTGATCGCCGAGGTCACCGCCGCACGGGCGGCCGAGATCGCGGCGGGGCGCGCCCCCGACGACCTCGCCACGCGGATCATGACCACGCCCGACCCCGTGACGGGCGTCTGCTTCGACACCGCCGAGATGGCCGATCAGGTGGCGATCTTCTTCCTCGCCGGGCACGAGACCTCGGCCTCGGCGCTGGCCTGGGCGCTCTGGCTGCTGGCCGCCTTCCCCGAGGCGCAGGAGGCCGTGGCCGCCGAGGCGGCCGGGTTCCTGGCCGAGCCGTCGTTCGCGGCGCTGTCGCGGCTGTCCTTCACGCGCGACGTCTTCCGCGAGACGCTGCGGCTTTATCCGCCGGTGCCGATGATGGTGCGCGAGGCTGCGCGGCCCGAGACGTTTCGTGGCCGGCCCGTGCCGCCGGGGGCGCAGGTGGTGATCTCGCCCTGGCACCTGCACCGCCATGCGCGCCTCTGGGCCGCGCCCGATGCCTTCGACCCCGGCCGCTGGCGCACCGCCGAGGCGCGCGAGAGCGCGCGCGCCGCCTACCTGCCGTTCTCGGCCGGGCCCCGGGTCTGTCCGGGCGCGGGCTTCGCCATGGCGGAGGGCGTGCTGCTTCTTGCCGCCATTACCGGCCGCTGGCGCCTCACCCCGGTCGACGGGCGCCTGCCGGTGCCGCAGGCACAGCTGACCGTGCGCGCGCGCGACGGGATCTGGCTGGACATCGCCCCCCGCCAAGATGACGTAGCGTCGGCCTGAAGGTGACCGGTGGTCACGACATGCAACCTATGGTAGTTGATTCGCGAGGGGGCATGCGGGGATGCCATGCTGACGACGACCTACTGGCTCTTCCGGGCACGGTGGAGCGGGGTGAGCTTGATCGGACGGGGCGGGTCGGTGCGGGCTGCGGCAGCAGCGCGGACGCGAAGAACGGTCGTGCCCTCCGGACCGGCCGAGCCGAAGCCCGAGCTTGCCCGGCTGCGCTCGCAATGCGCCGAGGATCTGCGCGACCTCAGTACGCTCCCGCTCGGCTCTGGTCGACGTCCGTTCCTGCTGTGCGATCCGGTGGCCGAAGGCAGGATCCCTCAGGATCGCCCCGACTGACCCCTCGCCGCGGGCAGGCCCAGCATGTCCAGCGCCGCTTCCAGCCGCGCCAGTCCATCATCGGCCCGCTCGGCCCGGATGGCATCAAACCGCGCGCGCAGTGCCGCCTTCTCGGCGCCCTTGCAGTCGTTCCACGGCCGGCCCTGCAGCGCCATCACAAGCACGTAGTACCCGATGAAATGCGGCCGCGTTCCCGAAGCCAGCAGGCGGCGATAGGCCTCGTCCGCGCCGATCGCGCGCAACTCTTCGGCCGAATTGATCCCGGCGCGAGCGAAGGCGGCCTCGGACGCGGGGCCAAGATTCCGGATCGAGGAAATCGGGGTTGCCATGGCGCCGGACCCTCTCAAAATGGGCCGGAGCATGCAAGCCCGCGCGGGACCCTCAGATGCTGGCCCAGTCCGAGAACGGCCGGGGGATCCCGTCGCTCGCCCCGGGGGCGCGCGGCGACTCGCCGGACTGTTGCTGCTGCTGCGTTTGGCCGCCCTGCTGGCCCTGCTGCTGCTGGCCCGATTGCTGCTGGCCCGATTGCTGCTGCGTCGGCATGATATTGACCCTTTACCTTACTGCCCCGGGGCGAGGCATCTTCATGCACCACAGCCCCTTAAGCGACGCTTACGCCGCAATATGGCGCGGTCAAGGCACGGCTGCGTGATCTTGGTGACTCCGCGTGGCGCCTGCGACCTGTCCGCAACGCGCGCGCTGGCAGGGGGGTTGCGGAGCGTGGGGCTCCACGGGTCAGACGGCAAGTCTGGGATACCGGGCCGCGCCCGGGTCGCTCCCCGGGAAAGCCGAAGGCCCCGCCGTTGGGCGGGGCCTTCGCGCGCGACTTGTCCGGGGCTTCAGAACGAGTAGCCGATCCGGATCCCTGCGGCCCAGCCGTGGTTGCCGCTGAAGTTCGAGGTCGCTGTGGGCGACAGCCGGGTCTGCGCCTCGCCGATGTCGATGTAGCGCAGGCCGCCGGTGATCTTCATCGGCCCGCGCGTATAGACCGCCGCCACCTGGACCGAGGTGGAACCGTCGGTCGGGCCGAGGTTGCCCGAGAAGGGGCCCGTCCCCGCCTCGTGGCTGAACGAGACCGAGCCCGACCAGGTCTCGTTGAACCGCCGGCCGACGCCGAGCGAATAGGTCGTGGTGTCGTTGTCGTAGCTGACGAGCGAGCTGCCGGTGGCTCCGAAGAAGCCCACGGGAGTGATGTCGAATTCGGTCCAGTCGACGTAGCGGATCGAGCCGAAGACCAGAGTGTCGGCGGCGACACCCGACTGGAACTCGAGGTTCCAGGACTGCGGCACCGTGGTGGTGAAGGGCAGCGACGGGCCGCCGTTCTCCTGAACGTCGAAGGTGTGGTCGATCGCCGAGTTGTAGGTCAGCGCGACGCGCAGCGCGATCTCGGGCCGTTCGTAGGCCACGCCGGCCAGCCAGCCGTAGTCGGTCTCGGTCGAGGTCGACATGGTGTAGGCGCGGACCGGGATCGCGACCTCGCCCGACACCGTCTGCGCCCGAAGCCCGGCATAGACCGAGAAGTTCGAGGGAAGCTTGTAGCGCAGGATGCCGGTCACGGCGGTCGCGTCGATGGTCGCGGTCGACGCGGCAAACGGATAGATGCCGGGCCCCGGCGTACCGGGATAGGCCACGTCCGCCCCGATCGGCTGGTCGAGGATCACCGCCATCGAGATCTGGTCGGTCAGGTCGGTCTTGTAGCCGAGCGAGACCGTATTGTAGCCCGGTGCCATGTCGCCGCTGCTGACCGGGGTGCCGGCGACCACGCCTGACACGTTCGGGCTGACCCGGCCGAACGACAGTTCGGCATAGCTGCCCTGTTCGAACAGGATCGCGACCGACTGGCTCGACCGTTCGACGCCACCAGCAATTGCCGCCCCAGTCATCAGTGCCAGCGCGCTGCTGGCCGCAAGAACACGCCTCATCATCTCTCCCCCGTGCCCAAGTCCGGTTGTTTTGCGCATTAGGTAACCAGTTGCGGCTTGCGTCAATCAATGACGCCGCGTCAGATTCGGTTCCCGCCCAAGTGGTGCCGTTACGTCTCGGCGCGCGGGGTCCGCCGGCCGGTCAGGTTGACGAGGTTCGCGGCCAGGATGACGGCCGCGCCAACGAAGACGCTGGCCAGAAGCGGCTCGGCATAGACCAACGCGCCGACGGCCGCGACGACGGGCAGGCGCAGGAACTCCATCGGGGCGACGACGGTGGCGGGCGCGTGCGACAGCGCCGAGGTCAGGCTGTAGTGCGCCGTCAGCCCGGTCACGCCGACGACGAGAAGCCAGGGCAGCACTGCCGCGGAGGGCAGGGGAATTCCCCCGGGCGCCCCCAGGGCCGCGCCCATGACCGCCTGGCTCGCCGTCATCCAGAACAGCACGCAAAGGACACTGTCATGCGCCATCAGGCGGCGGGTGTAGATCGTGTTGAGCGCAAAGCCCAGCGCGGCGCCAAGCCCGGCGAGATGCCCGATCTCGACCGGCGCCACGCCGGGCTGCGCCACGACGAGGACGCCCGCGAACCCCAGTCCCGCCGCGATAGCCCGGCGTGGCGTGAACCGTTCGCCCAGAAGCAGGGGCGCGAGCACCGCGACCCAGATCGGGTTGGTGAACTCCAGCGCGACAAGCTGCGCGAGCGGAATCGCCGTCAGCCCGAAGAACCACAGGTTCTGGCCGGCGAAGTGGAAGAGGTTGCGTTGCACATGCAGCCAGGGGACTGCCGTGCGCACCTGGGCAAATCCCCTGTGCCAGAGGATTGCGCAGATGATCGAAAAGCCGATGGCCGAGCGCCAGGCCATCAGCTCGAAGCTGTTCATCTCGGTCTGCACGGCGCGCCCCGCCACCGCCATCAGCGTGAACGAGGCGATGGCGCCCGTCATCCAGAGCGCGGCTAGAAGGGGTCGTTGCTCTTTCATCAGGGTCCGGCCGCAGCAGGCTTCCTCATCGCGCGGCCGAGCCGGGGTGTAAAGCCGTCGCGTTTCCCGGCGCATTCCGCGGCCCGGTCACGCGCGACCCGGGGTCGGGCGGCGCGGACGGGATCGCCCTGGTCCGGCGTCGTCCCGATTGCTGCCGCGCCCTTTGCGCGTGACGGCCTTGGTCTCGGGCTCAGGCGCGTCCGCGCCAGATCCAGCCGCCGCCCAGCACCCGGCTGCCGCCGGTCTGGTAGAAGACGCAGGCCTGCCCGGGGCTGACGCCTTCCTCGGGGGCGATCAGCTCCACCTCGGCCTCGGTCGGCGACAGCGGCCGGATCACTGCCTCGCGCGGCGGGCGGGTCGACCGCACCCTCACCGACACCGTCCATTCGGCCGCCAAGTCGAACGCGCCGTCGCCCAGCCAGTTCACCTCGCGCACCGGAACCGTGCGGGTCGACAGCATCTCCTTCGGGCCTACGACCACGCGGCGGCGGTCGACGTCGAGGCGGACCACATAGAGCGGCTCGTCGAGCCCGCCGATGCCGAGGCCCCGGCGCTGGCCGATCGTGTAGTGGATCACCCCGGCATGCGTCCCGAGCACCCGGCCGTCGGCATGCACGATCTCGCCCGCCTCGGCCGCGCCGGGGCGGAGCTTCTCGATCACGGCCGCATAGTTGCCCTGCGGGACAAAGCAGATGTCCTGGCTGTCGGGCTTGTCGGCGACGCTCAGCCCGTGCCGTTCAGCAAGCGCCCGGGTCTCGGCCTTCGACGCAAGGCCGCCCAGCGGGAACCGCAGGAAGGCGAGCTGTTCCGGCGTGGTCGAGAACAGGAAATACGACTGGTCGCGCGCGGGGTCGGCCGCCATGTGCAGCTCGGGGCCATGCCGCCCCTCGATGCGGCGGATGTAGTGGCCCGTCGCCATGCAGTCGGCGTCGAGGTCCTTTGCCGTCGCCAGCAGGTCCTTGAACTTCACCCGTTCGTTGCAGCGGATGCAGGGCACCGGCGTCGCGCCCGCCAGGTAGCTGTCGGCAAATTCGTCGATCACCGCCTCGCGGAACACGTTCTCGTAGTCGAGGACGTAGTGCGGGAACCCCATCGCCTCGGCCACGCGGCGCGCGTCGTGGATATCCTGCCCCGCGCAGCAGGAGCCCTTCCTGGCCAGCGCCGCGCCGTGGTCGTAGAGCTGCAGCGTGACGCCAACCACGTCATAGCCCTGGGACTTGAGTTCGGCCGCCACGACCGAGCTGTCGACGCCTCCGGACATGGCCACGACCACGCGTGTTTCCGAAGGCGGCTTCGGAAACCCCAGCGAGTTCAGCGGGGCGGTATCGAGGGCCATGACGGTCTCCCGGGGAAACCTGCGCAATATAGGAAAATCCGATCTACTCTCAAGGTGCCACTTCACCCAGCATTAAATCGCCCGGCGCAGTCTTCCCCCCGCTACCGAGTGGGGAAAGACCATGTTTCTCAAGCGAGTGAACGGACCGCGCACCGTCACGCTGCCGGATGGCAGCATCCTGTCCCGCGCCGACCTTCCGCCGGTGGAGACCCGGCGCTGGGTGGCCAGCCGCAAGGCCGCCGTGGTGAAGGCGGTCGATGCCGGGCTGATCTCGGCCGACGAGGCCTGCCGGCGCTACAACCTGTCCGACGAGGAACTGGCCGGCTGGCGGGCGGCTGTCGCCCTGCATGGGGAACAGGCGCTGAAGGCGACCGCCGTACAGCGCTATCGCCAGTCCTGACCGCTGTAGTTTTCCCGCCCAATGTGGTAACGCGGCGTTAACCATTCTACGTCAGGTTGCCGGTGGGAACGGGGCGTTAGCGGAGTGACAACCATGCGAATCCTTCTGGTCGAGGACGATCCGGCGACATCGAAAAGCATCGAGCTGATGCTGACCCATGCCAACCTGAACGTCTACGCAACCGACCTGGGCGAGGAAGGCATCGATCTCGCCAAGCTCTACGACTACGACCTGATCCTGCTCGACCTCGGCCTTCCGGACATGAACGGCCACGAGGTCCTGCGCCAGCTGAGGATGAGCAAGGTCGACACCCCGATCCTGATCCTGACCGGCGCGGACGACACCGAAAGCAAGCTCAAGGGCTTCGGCTTCGGCGCCGACGACTACCTGACCAAGCCCTTCCACCGCGAGGAACTGGTCGCCCGCATCCACGCCATCATCCGGCGGTCGAAGGGCCATGCGCAAAGCGTCATCCGCACCGGCCAGATCGCGGTGAATCTCGACGCCAAGACGGTGGAGGCCGGCGGCAAGTCGGTGCACCTGACCGGCAAGGAATACCAGATGCTCGAACTGCTGAGCCTGCGCAAGGGCACGACGCTGACCAAGGAGATGTTCCTCAACCACCTCTACGGCGGGATGGACGAGCCTGAGCTGAAGATCATCGACGTCTTCATCTGCAAGCTGCGCAAGAAGCTCGCCGAGGCCACCGGCGGCGAAAGCTACATCGAGACGGTCTGGGGCCGCGGTTACGTCCTGCGCGACCCCGAGGCGAACCAGTCCGAACGCCGGATCGCGCTCGGCGCCTGACGCCCGCCGGCGTCTGACCCGGCGCGGTTCCGGGCCGGCGCGCGGATGTTCCCTCCGTGCGGACGCGGCCTCCCTCACGCCGCGCCGGCGCTCCGGACCGGGCCCCTGCAAGGACCGCTTGTGGCCCGCTGTCCCCCGACGGGTGTCGCGGCGTCCCCGCGCCCCGCGCCCGTCCCCCCCGCCGGCCCGCGCATTCCCGCCCGCTGTCCCTCGCCCCGACCTGCCCCGTCGTCCCGCCGACCGTCCCGCTCCGCAATCCCCAGGTCACGCCTACAGGTCAGCCGGCCGTCCGGCAGTCCGTCCGCCCCTCGCCAAGGCCCCGCGCCGCCCCTTGTGCCCGATCCTGGTCTACACCCGTTCACCGCTCGCGCTCCGGCGTGCCGCGTCGCCATCGCCGCGCCGCCGGTCGCCGCGCCGCCGGTTCCCCGCACCTGCCACTTCGCGACAGCGCTCGGGCGCTTCGCAGACATTGTATCGGCCGTGTCCCCGGCAAGGTCGCGCCGCTTGCCGGGGCGCGGCGCCGCTCCCGCCTTCAGCGGGGCCTCCCGGCCGGGGTCGTGCCATGGTGCTGTCCCCTGCCGCGGCGGCTTGCCCATCGGCCGGGGCCGGGGCGTGCCGGCTGCCGCGCGGGCGATCCTTCTCGCAAAGGATCGCGGTCCTCGCCCGACCCGGGCTCCCCAGGCCGCCGGTCTTCGTGCGGACGCGCGGCACCTCCCGAAGGGATGCCAGGCACAACCATGCCAAGCAGGACCCGGCCCCGATCTTTCGCAGAAAGATCGCCCGGAAGCGCAAGGGGCCGGTCGCCTGCGCACTGGACCTGCCGCAGGCCCGCGCCTATCACTCGGACGGCCGGAGGCGAGGGAGCAGGCGATGGGGCAGGGCAAGGACGTGGA
>JALORM010000038.1 GCA_025458985.1 Paracoccaceae bacterium
GTCAATCCGTTCTTCGCGAAGTCTCCCGCAGACGTGCTGGCGGCGCTTGCCTGGGACCCCGACGCAGCCGCCACGCGGGCGACGCTGGGCACCGCGCTGGCGCAGACGGCGGCCTTCCTCGTGCCGGGCTACCTGGCGGGGCTGGCCGCCGGCGCGGGGCTTGCCATCCTCTTCGTCCTTGCGCCCATCGTGGCCGCGACGGCGATGCCGCTTGCCATTGCGCTGCGCTCGGTCCCGATCGTCACGACCGCGCCGCTGATCGTTCTTCTGGCCGGGCGCGGCGCCACCGGCACCATCGTCCTCGTCGCCGTCATGGTCTTCTTCCCCACGCTCGTCGCCTGCCTCCACGGCCTGCGCCAGGCGCCGGGTCAGGTGCTCGACGTCTTCGACAGCTATGCCGCGGGGCCGGTGCAGCGCCTTGTCCGCGTGCGCCTGCCGGCGATGCTGCCCGCCTTCTTCGCGGCCGCACGGGTCGGGGTTCCCGCCTCCGTCCTCGCGGTGACGGTGGTGGAGTGGCTGGCGACCGGCACGGGCATCGGCAGCCTCATGGCCCTGTCGGCATCGCTTTCGGACTACGACCTGCTGTGGAGCGCCGTGGCGCTTGTCACCGCCGTCTCGGCGCTGGGCTATGCCGGGGTCGGCCTTATCGAGGCGCGGGTGCTCGCACGGTACGCGCCCGAGCAGCTGACATGACCGCCCCCTCCCTGCGTCCGGCCGCCTTCGCCATCCCGGGGGACATTGCCACCCTGACCGGCGGCTACATCTACGAGCGCCGCCTTCTGGAAGGGCTGCGCGCGCAAGGGCGCGACGTGGCGCACCTGCGGCTCGGCGCCTCGTTCCACGACCCGACGCCAGCCGACATGGCCGACGCGGCGGCGCAGCTGGCGGCGCTGGACCCGGGACGCGCGCTGATCCTCGACGGGCTGGTGTACGGTTCGATCGACACCGCGGCGCTCGCGCGGGTCAGGGCGCCCGTGGTTGCGATGATCCACCACCCGCTGGCGCACGAGACCGGGCTAGACCCCGTGCGGCGCGATCACCTCTACCGGACCGAGCGCGACAACCTCGCGCTGGCCGCGCATGTCCTCGTGCCAAGCCCGCATACCGCCGCCCTTCTGGCGGCCGACTACGGCGTGGCGCCCGGGCGGATCACCATCGCGCGGCCGGGGACCGACCGGCCGCCGGCGCGCCGCGAGGCGGCACCGGCCACGCCGCCGCTGATCCTGTCGGTCGGCATCCTGCACCCCAGGAAGGGCCACGACGTCCTTCTGGCCGCACTCGCCCGGATCACTGCGCTGGACTGGCAGGCGGTGATCGTGGGCTCACGCTACGACGAACCGCATGCGGTCGAGCTTGACCGCCTGCTTGCAGGGCTCGGCCTCGGCGACCGGGTTCGGCTGGCCGGGCGGGTCGGGGCCGAAGAGCTCGCCCGTCTCTACGCCCGCGCCTCGGTCTTCGCGCTTGCAACCCGCTACGAGGGCTATGGCATCGTGCTGGACGAGGCGATGGCCCACGGCCTGCCCATCGTGTCGTGCCGGACCGGCGCCGTGCCGGACACGGTGGCGCCGGATGCCGCGATCCTGGTGCCGCCCGACGATGCGCCGGCATTGGCAGATGCACTGGCCGCGGTCCTGTCCGATGCGCCCAGCCGGTCGGCGATGGCGGCAGCCTCGGCCCGGGCGGGACAGGCCCTGCCCGGCTGGGATGACACCGCCCGGATTGCGGGCACCGTCCTCGACCGCCTTCCCTGACCCTCCCGGCCTCGACGGGTGCCGCAGGCGGCGCGGCCGACAGGCCGATGGCATCGTGGAGGGAGACGCCGGGCCGTCGTGCCGCGGGCCTGCAGTCAGGCCGCGCCGGCGCCGTCGGGAAGAACCGCGCCCGGCTCGATCCCGCCGCGGTCGAGCGCACTTTCCCGAACCGCGGCCTGAAGCTCCGGGCTGCCCTTCAGCAGGCGGCGGAAACGCGCCTCGTCCAGTTCCAGGAGCATGGACGGCGCGATGGCGCGGACCTCGGCCCGGCGCGCCCGCTTCATCAGGATCGCAAGCTGGCCGAACATCTCGCCGCGCCCCAGCCGCCAGGTCTGGCCCGCCCGCTCCAGCTCGACCGCGCCCGAGGCGATGAAGAACACGCTGCGCGCGGGGCTGTTCTTGCGCATCACGACGTCGCCAGCGGCGACGTAGCGCGTCCGCAGCGCCCGGGCGAGGCGCTGCAGGTCGGCGTCGTCCAGCCCCTTGAACAGGGCAAGCTGGCGGACAAGCTCGACCCGCTGCAGCGCGAGGTCGAGCCGCGGGCGTTCCTCGGCGGCTGCCCGTCGCTGCGCGATGTCCTGCATCAGCGCGGCATGGACCTCGGCGCCGATCAGCCCGTCCTCGCGCATCGCGGTGTATTCGCGTTCCTCAAGCCTGAGCGCCGTGCGCCGTATGAAGCGGCGCTCCAGTTCCTCGGCGTAGCCGGGGTATTGCAGCCGCAACCCGTCGAGCGCCGTTTCCAGCGCCTCGACCCGGCGCGCCAGCAGCTCGTGCAGCAGGTCGGCGACACGGCGGCCGTGAATGCGCCGGATGCGACCGTCGATGAAGGCGCCGAGGTCGCGCAGGATCAGCCGCTGCGACAACAGAAGCTCGAACCGGTCGGCGGTCAGCCGCGCCAGCGGGCGCGACAGCCGCAGCCGGTTGTTGAGCGCAACCGCCACCCGGAACGTCCGCCCGTAGGCGACGCTCTGCCGCGCGGACTTCTGATACCCCGATCGCCCCCCGGTGCGTGCGCCCTCGATCAGGCGGTCGGCCGCGGTCAGCACCGGATCGGCCATGCGGGCCGAGATCGTGCGCTCGCGCACCCGCGCGAGGATCGTGTCACGCTCGTGCCCCGCCAGCGCGATCAGACCCAGCGTGATGCGGTCGCGGTCGAGGATGTCGGCGCTGTCCTCGGCGGCCGTCACCGCCCTGTCGAGGCGCTCGGCAAAGCGCTTGGCCTCGGAGCGCACGATGTCATGGGTCAGATCGTAGTTCTCGGTCGTCCGCGCCACGTCCTCGCGCACTGTCTGCAGGGCCACGGCAACGACCTGGCGCGACAGCGCCTCGTCGATGGCCGACAGCCGGTCGAGCCCCAGCCGCCCGATCACCCAGCGCAGCGTCGTGCCCTGCACGATCAGCGTGAAAAGCGTGAACCCGGTGGCGAGGATCCCGACCACCCGCTTGACCTCGATCGGGACCCGCAGGCTTTCGGTCACCGCCAGCGCCAGCGCCAGCGTGACCGCGCCGCGGAGCCCGCCCCAGAGGATCGCCACCCGGTAGGGCCGCTCGACCGGCGGCGAGGCGCGCAGCGCCGTCAGCAGCGGCAGAAGCCCGAACAGGATGACCACGCGCGCGGCCAGCGCGGCCAGAATGACCACACCGATCAGCGCGAAGTCGGACGGCCGCACCTCGGCCAGCAGGCGCGGGATGAGAAGCGCGGCAAGGATGAAGATCAGCGCCCCCGACCAGTGCGCCAGCACGCCCCAGAGGTAGCGCAGGTTGGCCCAGGCCTGCGGCGGCAGGCGCCCCGGACCGGTCAGGTTCAGCGTGAGACCCGCCGCGACGACGGCGATCACGCCCGAGGCGCCGATGCTCTGCTCGGCCCCGATGAAGGCAAGGTAGGGCAGCGCGACCGAAACCGAGATCTGTGCCATCTCGTGCCGCGGCAGAAGCGCCATGATCCAGACCGCCAGCCTTGCGGCCAGCCAGCCCAGCGCCGCGCCCCCCGCGATCAGCAGCGGAAACCGCGCCAGCGCGTCCTGCAGCGACGGGTCGGGCATGCCCAGCATCACGAAGCCCATGAACAGGCCGAAAAGCGCGATGGCGGCTGCGTCGTTCAGGAGGCTCTCGCCCTCGATGATCCGCGCCAGCCGCCGCGGGGCCGAGATCGACCGGAAGATCGAGACCACGGCCGACGGATCGGTCGTCGAGACGATGGCGCCGACCAGCAGGCAGGCGGCCAGGGGCAGCGCGCTGGTCAGCGCAAGCGCATAGCCCACGCTCAGCGTGGCCACGACGACCGCCACCACCGCCAGCACCAGGATCGGCATCCAGTCGTCCATCATCCGGCGCAGGTTCATGCCCAGTGTAGCCTGGAACAGGAGCGTCGGCAGGAAGACGTAAAGGAACACGTTGGACCGGATCGGCAGGCCCAGGATCGCCTCGGCCACCGGGTTCAGCGCGTCGGTCAGGTCGGTGCGCAGGAAGAACAGCGCGCCGGCGCCGAGCATCACTCCCAGCACCGCGAGGATCACGCTGAACGGCACGCGCAGCCACGCCGCGATGGGGTCGGCAGCGGCGATCACCACGAACAGCGAGGCGATGACGGTCGTGACCAGAACGATGTCCATCTTCCTGAGATAACAGGATCGCCCCCGCGTGCCAGCCGAAGCTGCGTCACCGCGCCGATCGGGCGGTGCCTTTGCGCGCGGGGTCGAGACAGTCCAGGGCGCGGGCCGCCCGGCAGCAGCCTTGGACCGGCACGAACCCCGGTCGCGCGGACTGTGCACCCGCAGCATCGAGGCGGGGAAGGGGGCAGCGCCGCAGCGGGTCGCGGGGCCTCGGATTTTCCCGCCTTAACGTGCCCCGATCGTTGCGGAATCTGCCCTTTCCCACAGGAAATCCACATGCCATTTCAAAGACTTGTCCCCAAGAAATTTCGATGCTGCAGTGCTTTGCGGTTGCGCGACTCGGGCAGTCGGAGGACCTTGGGCTTACCGCAAGGGGCCGCAAGGCAGACCGGCGGGGCACAGGCCTCCGGGGCCAAGTCGTGACGATACCGGGACTTCGGAACCGGGTCGGATCGAGGCGGGACCGGAACGCCCGAGAGGGTGTCGCAAGGGCTTGGGCGGCACGGCGCTCTTCGGAGGGTCGGGCCATCCGGACCGGAAAGTCCTCAGGGGCGGAACGGGCCGGGGAGGACGTCAGGATTGCGTCCCTCGGGGCGCGATGCAAGGACCGCGTCTGAGCACCTGACGTCCGTTCCCCGGCCCGCGGCTCGCTTTTTCCCAGATCGCCGGAACTGAAACGGGGTCCGACCGATTCGGCCCGACCCCGTCCGTCAGAGATGCTACCGCGTCTTGCACCTGTGCGCCCTTCGATACACGGCGTGCGCCCCATCGGCAACGACATATCGCCCCGGTATGCAGCACCTACCGCTACCTGTGGCCGAAACGCCAACATGCTGTAGTTCGGTCGACGTGAACCGCGTTGGCCCGATGCGCCTGGCTTTACGCGGCGTCATCCGACCACGCCCCTTCCATGATTTTCCTTCAAGAACAACGCGATGAAGGGGTGACTTCCGCATCGCCCACGAAGATGAACACAAGATGAACGAACTGTTCCGGTGCCGTTCAACTTCGCGGTGAAAACGTGGCGAGACGCTTCCGGACGGCCGCCTGACCGGCCATGTCCACCGAACAGACCGATGCACGCAGGGAAATGCAGATGTCGACACCGCTGGTCCTGACCGACGCGATCGTGCTTCCCGGGCCGCTGCCCACCCTGGGGCAGGAGACGGTGCCCGTCATCGACCTGACGGGCGCCCTGGGCGGGGTGCGCAAGTCGGCGCTGGTGTTCCAGCCGGTCGAGGCGCTGCTGCCCGGGCTTGCGGACCCGCTTCCCGTCTGCGCCTGACGCCCGTCGGGCCCAGGCCTCAGGCCAGCCGGCGCTCGGGCCCCCGGAACGCCGCACCGGCCTCTATCGCCGCGACCGCGCCGGCCCGCGCGTGCAGCATCCGGGCGAGGTGGCCCGCCAGATGCCCGGCCGCCGCCGAGGCGCCGCGCACCTCCGGTCCCGCCTGAGGGCAGGCGCCAAATCGCCCGGGGGTCAGCACCGACCATTGGTCCGGGCCGCAGCGGGCGTCGCCCTGCACGGCCACGACACCCGGCAGCGCCGCCGGATACGAGGCCGGACCCCGCGCCGGTGCGGCCGCCACGACCAGCGCCCCGCCGTCGAGACAGCCGGCCACCGCCGCCCGGATCGCCGGGTCGTCGCGGGAAAGACCGAAGGCGCAAAGCACCAGCGCCGCTCCGAGCGCTGCCTCCAGCGCCCGGGCGACCGTTGCAGCGTCGGTCGCGAGACGCCCGTCGAACACAACGACATTGTCGATCACGGCTTCCGGCGCATGGGCCAGTACCGCCGCGGCCAGCGCCGCTGCATGGGTGCCGGCCGGGCTTTCGGCCGGGGCGTCGCGCAGGAAGACCTGCCGCCCGAGGGCGGGGTGACCGGCCGCCAGCGGTCCGTCGATCAGCGCCAGCCGCAGGGTCACGGCCCGACCTCCAGCACGCTGTCGAAGGGGCCATGCGCGGCCTCGGCACCATGGGTCACGATCAGCCGCGTGGTCCCCGCGAAGCGCGCGTCGATCGCCGCAACGATGGCGCGGACGGTGGGCTCGTCCACCTCGGAGAGCGCCTCGTCCAGTGCCAGAACCCGGAACGGGGCCAGCAACGCGCGCGCGAGGCAGAGCCGCTGGCGCTCGCCCCCCGAAAGGGTCAGGCCGTCCTCGCCCAGGACCGTGTCGGGATCGAGCCGGGGCGCGAGGCGGACCAGCGCCAGCACCTCGGCCATCGCCGCGGGCGTTGCCTCGGCGTTCGTCAGCGCCAGGTTCTCCGCCACCGTGCCGCGCAGAACGAAGGGCCGCTGCGGCACCAGCGTCACGGCGCGGCGCAGGTCCTCGCGGCCGAGGTCGCGCAGGTCGGTGCCGTCGAGCAGCAGCCGCCCCGCCACGGGGTCGGCGTGGCGCTGCAGCAGCGCCAGCAGCGCCGACTTGCCCGCGCCGCTCGGCCCGGCGACGCGCACCTTGGCGCCGGGCGGGATCGCGGCTGTCAGGCCATCGAAGAGCACCCGCCCGCCCTGTTCGACCGCCACTCCCTCCAGCCGCAGCGCCCCCTGCCCCGCTGGCAGCGGGCGCGGTCGGGCGGGCCAGACCAGGGCCGGATCGGGCGCCATCACCTCGGCCAGCCGCGCCAGCGCCGCCCGCATCCGCGCCTGCGCGTGCCAGAGGCCGAGCAGCGTCTGTGTCGGGCCGGTGAGGAAGCCGAGATAGGCCAGGAACGCGATCAGCGCGCCCAGCTGCCATTCGCCCCGGATCACCATCAGCCCGCCGGCAAGGAAGATCGCCGCCCGCGCCAGCGCTGTGATCAGGACCGGCACGCCCCGCGTCAGCTCTCCGAAAAGCTGCGCCCGGATCAGCGCGGCGTTGAGCCGCCCCTGCTGGGCGGTCAGGCCCTCCGTCACCGCCCCCTCGCCCCGCGCCGCCTGGATGCCGGGCAGGCCCGCCAGCATCTCGGCCAGGCGGCCCGCGAAGGCCCCGCGCTCGGCCCGCGTCTCGGCCGCCAGCCGCTCTGTCCGGGGGCGCGCCCAGGCGAGGAACGCCAGTTCCACCGGCGCGATCAGGCAGGCCAGCGCGGCAAGCTTGGGGTTCAGCACGAACAGCAGCGCCACGCCGCCCGCCAGCCGGACCAGCGCGCCCGACCCCGAGAGAAGCGCGGTGAAGGCGAACTGCTGCACCTCGCCCGCATCGCCGTCGAGCCGCGACAGCAGCTCGCCCGTCTGGTGGCGCGCCCGCCAGGCGGGGCTGCGGCCCAGCACCGCGCGCGCCAGCACCGCCCGCAGGTCGGCCAGCATCCCGACCGAGGCACGCATGTGCAGGACCGAGGTGAAGGCCCCAAGCACCAGTGCCGCCGCCCCGGCGGTGAAAAGCCAGGCGGTCCAGCGGACGAGCGCAGCGGGATCGCCCGCCACCAGCCCCTCGTCGATCACAAGCTTGGTCAGCCAGGGCGGCACCAGCGCCAGCCCCGCCGCCGCCAGCCCCAGCGCGAACAGCGCCGCCAGGCGCGGAAGGCGCGGCCGCAGGACGGGCCAGAGCCACGCCGCTGCCGCCCGATCGAACAGCGCAGACAGCACGAGGCCCGGCCCCCGCGGGGGCCGGGCCGTTCCGGCAGGATCGGCGGGCGCCGTCACTCCACCGTGACGAGCTGGACCGTCGAGGTGCCCATGTCGCCGCCCGAGGGCACGCGCATCTCGCCGATCCGCTCCAGCGTCTGGGTGTCGTAGACCCCGATGTCGTCGTTGGTGCCGCCGACATAGACCTCGGACCCGTCCGACGCGATGTTGATCGCGTAGTAGGTGTGCGGCAGGTCCACCCGCTTGATCAGCTCGTTCGTCGCCAGGTCGTGCTTGGACAGCTGCGTGTAGACGCCGTAGAGCTCGTTCGGCGCCTGCGGGTTGCGGATGCCCGAGAACATCAGCACCTCGAACGAGGCGAAGTCGGCGATCTCGGTCTCGCCCGTGGCGAGGTTCACCGTCTGCTGGCCCCAGACGAAATCGGCCATCTCGGACTGCGTCTCGTCGGTGAAGACGGCCGCGGTATAGAGCAGCATGAACTGGTCGTTCTGCGCGCCCTGCGGCCAGAAGGCCAGCACGTCGGGGCCGGAATAGGTCGGCCGGTCCCAGGACCGGTTGGGAATGGCGACCTCGATCGCGCCGGTCTGCGGGTCGACGCGGTAGACGTCGTGCCCGGCGATGTAGATCTCGCCCCCGTCGCCCGCCGCCATCAGGGTGGACCGGCGCGGCGCGGGGAACATCCGGTCGGGCTGCGCCTCGAGCCCCGCGTCGGTCTTGTAGACGGCGAGTTCCGGCTCCATCACCTCGTAACGGTCGATCAGGTGCCGCACGGGGTTGCGGACGGTGTAGATCTCGGTCCCGTCGACCGACACGGCCAGCGAGCCGATCGAGCGGCGCTTGATCCCCTCTTCCGACTGACGCGCGAAAAACACCCTCTCGCAGGTCTGGATGTCGATGCCGACGACATCCTCCCAGCGGTTGACGAGCGCATAGGCGATGCGGCCGTCCTGGCTCATCTGGATCACGCCGGGGCTGGGGTTGGCGCCCAGGTCGCAGTCGGCGATCAGCTCGCGCGCCTTCGCGTCGAAGACATAGAGGTTGCCCGGACGGGCGATGGTGATCAGCAGGTCGCGCGCGGCGGCCGGAACGGCGGCCACGAGTGCGGCGGCGGTCAGGATGGCAAGTCTCATGCGCGTGCCCTCAGGTGCTGGCGTCGTCGGGGAAGACCGTGCCGAGCGAGCGCCAGTCGCGGGCGGCGTTCGGTGCGTCGGCGTTCCAGTCGGGATAGGTCACCATCGTGTCGGGGACCTGCGCGGGCCACCAGCAGGGGTCGGAACAGCCGTAGAGGTCGGCCTCCATCGGCTGGCAGAGCGCGGCGACCCCGCCGAAGGGATCGACCTCCCACCCCGGGTCGAGCGTGGTGGCACAGCCCGCGGTCACGGTCTGCATCGCGCGGACCTCGTCCATCTTGTCTTCGGCGACCGCAGCCTGGACGCGCGCGGCCTTCTCGTTCAGCGGTTTCATTTGCCGTTCGCCCTCCTCGGCGCGATATGGTCGTGGAAGTACCGGGGCGCCCGGGCGATCAGCTCGCCATAGACGCCGATGCCGAAGTCCACCCAGTCCCGCATCAGGTCGCAATAGTGGTAGGTGGGCTTCAGCGGGTCGCTGAAATGCGCGTAGGACTCGTGGTAGCAGCCCCCTGCGCAGAGGTTGCGGATGCGGCAGGTGGAACAGCCCTTGCCCGTCCGGTCGAGGCGGCTTTCCAGGAACCCCGCAAGGCGCTCCTTCTCGATGCCGCTGCGGACGTCGCCGTAGAGGTCCATGTCCGACCCCGTGAAGCGGTGGCAGAGGTTCAGGCCGCCTTCGTGGTCCACCGCCAGCATCCCGATGCCCGCCCCGCAGGGCAGCGCCTTCGACCGGCCCTCCCACAGGTCCTGCATCAGCTGGTGCATGTTGGAAAACCCGATGTTGCGCCCCCGCAGCGCCTCGTCGCGGTA
>JALORM010000436.1 GCA_025458985.1 Paracoccaceae bacterium
CTTCAAGCGGGCGTTGAAGACCTCCCCGCCGAGCTGCCGCCGCCCTCCGAGCACCGCCGCCAGCACCGTCCCGGCGTGATCGCCAAGCTCGACGCCGACTCCGAGCTCCGGGCCTTCGTCGAAGCCCGGCTCGACGGCATGACCTTCCACGAGCTGGCCGCCGCCGTCGCTGAGAGGTTCCCGCCAAATCGCCGCGTCGGCAAGAGCGCCATCGGCCGCCACTCCAAGCGCCTTCGCGACGCCCTCTCACCGCCCTCCGGAGCCGACTGAGCCATCCGGCCAAGCCCGGCTACTGCCGGTCTCATCCGGGTTCAAAGCCCATGAAACGGTGTGTCAGAGCATGTGATTACTAACAGCTAGTCCGCCCCCACCGACCGCTCCAACGCCGGATAGCGCAAGCCCAGCGTCGCCCCCCGCGCGACGAACGAGATCAGCAGCGCGGCCCACAGGCCGTGGTTGCCGTAGGCGGGCAGGAGAAGCGCCGCCGCCCCGGCGTAGA
The DNA here is from genome assembly GCA_025458985.1 of Paracoccaceae bacterium. Classification (GTDB taxonomy): domain Bacteria; phylum Pseudomonadota; class Alphaproteobacteria; order Rhodobacterales; family Rhodobacteraceae; genus JALORM01. The sequence goes on from JALORM010000436.1 coordinate 500, forward strand.
TCGCGGCCGAGACCGCCATCATGTTGCGCATGTCGCGGGTGCGGGTGGCGCCGATGAAGATGCCGTCGAGCATCCAGGCCGCGACGCCGACGAGGGGTGCCGCAACCATCCAGGGCAGATAGTCGCGGGCGGCGGCGCGCACCGGGTCGGCCGTGGTCATCGTGTCGATGATCGCGCCGCCGGCCAGCGCGAAGGCCAGCGCCATGCCAAGGCTGCTGCCCGCGCCCCAGACCGAGGCGAGCACCGCCCCGCGCCGGAACCGCACCCGCGCGCCTGCGCCCGCAGCCTGCCCCACCAGCGCCTCGGCCGCGAAGGCGAAGCCGTCGAGCGCATAGGCAGTGATGTTGAGGAACTGCAGCAGCACCTGGTTCGCGGCAAGCTGGACGTCACCGAGGCCCGCGCCGAGGAACAGGAATGACACGAAGATCGCCTGCAACAGGACCGAGCGGATCAGGATGTCGCCGTTGACCGAGGCCATGCGCATGAGCCGCACCCGGTCGAAGACCATCGCCCAGGCCCGCGCCGCGGGCGCGGCCAGCGCCGCGCGGCAGAACCAGAGCCCCAGCGCCAGCCCCGACCATTCGGCCAGGAACGTGGCGAAGGCCACGCCGGACACCCCCCAGCCGAGGCCGAGGACGAACCACAGGTCGAGCACGATGTTGACCCCGTTCATCCAGAGCTGGATCGCCAGCACCGCGCGCGTGCGTTCCAGCGCGATCAGCCAGCCGGTGACGCCGTAGAGCGCGATTGCCGCGGGCGCCGACCAGACGCGGATGCCCATGTAGTCGCGGGCCAGCGCCTCGACCTCGGCCGAGGCGGGCGCGAGCGCGAAGGCGCCCGCGAAGATCGCCCATTGCAGGACGATCATCGCCAGTCCCGCCGCGCCCCCGATCATCAGGACGCGCGTCAGCAGCGCCGCGACCTCGGCGCCGTCGCCAGCGCCGTGGGCCTGGGCGGCAAGGCCCGTGGTGCCCATGCGCAGGAAGCCGAAGATCCAGTAGACCGCCGACAGGATGATCGCCCCGATCCCGACGGCGCCGATGGGGGCGGCTGCGCCCATCTGGCCCACGACCGCGGTATCGACCGCGCCGAGGATCGGCACGGTGGCGTTCGACAGCACGATGGGCAGCGCGATCTTCAGGACGCGGGCGTGGGTGACCTCGGCCGCGGCAGTCATTCCCGCGTCGGCATCAGGAAATGCCCGGTCGCCTGGGCGATGGGGCGGCTGCGGTTGTCCTGCCAGGCCTCGACATGCACGCTGGCATAGCGCCGCCCCGACCGGTTGACCCGCGCCCGGGCATAGGCATCGCGCGGCAGGCCGGACCGCAGGTAGTCGACCGTGAAGTCGATGGTCTTGGGCAGCCTCGGCAGGGTCTCGGGCGTGAGCGTCGCGGGGTCGAGCGTGCCCGACTCCATCGCCTCCCACAGCGTCGACCAGCTGAGCTCGATCAGCGCGGCGACCTCTCGAAGGGCAGGATCGCGGTCAGCTCGTCGCCGCGGCGGTCGAACTCGATCCCGAGGAACTGGATATAGGGCACGCCGTGCACCAGGGCCGCAAGCGCGCGGTCGCGGCGCTGCTTGATGACCTGCACGGGTTCGGGCTTCTGTCTCATCGCCCGCCCTCGACCGTGAAGGCGCCGGTCGCGGTCGCCACGGGGCGAGTGCGGTCGTCGTCGGTGGCCGTTGCGCGGACGAAGGCGACGGTCCGGGTGATGTGGTAGACTTCGGCCCGGGCGACGATGCCCTGCCCCGGGGTGGCGGGGCGCATGTAGTCGATGCGCAGGTCCAGCGTGGCGGTGCCGCCGGGCGCGTCGGGATGGCTCAGCACCGCCGCGCCGCCGCAGGTATCCATCAGCGCCGAGACCGCGCCGCCGGCGATCACGCCCGTCGAGGGGTCGCCCACCAGCCGGGCATCCCACGGCATTGCAATCTCGGCCGTGCCCTCGCCGATCTCGACGAGATGCATCCCCAGCGCCCGCGCATGGGGCAGGGCCTCGATGAACTGGCGCGCGATCCTGGTCTTGTCCGGTGTCATGCCGCCCCTCGCACCCCCCCGTCATGCCCGGCAGCGCACGGCACGGCAAGCCCGAAACCGACGGCCTGCCTCGGCGTTTGCACCCTGCGCGCTCTGCCACTAGACTTCGCGCCAAGGGAGAGCGGCCATGACCGATACACGCCTGTCTTTCAAGGAGATGTGCGCCCGGTTCGACGTGACGCCGCGGACCTTGCGCTACTACGAATACATCGAGCTTCTTGCGCCCGAGAAGGACGGCAGGGCCCGATTCTACGGCCCGCGCGAGGTGGGGCGGATGAAGCTGATCCTCCGCGGCCGGCGGTTCGGCTTCAGCCTCGAGGAGATCCGCCAGTGGCTCTTGATCTACGAGCGCGAGGGGACGAAGCCTCAGATGCGCGAGTGGATCAAGCTGGCCGACCGCCAGCTGGGCGTCCTGGCCGAGGAGCGCCGGCAGATGGACGCGACGATCGCCGATCTTCAGAAGCTGCGCGACGATGTTGCCGGCACGCTGGAGTGAGTCGTTCCCGCCCTCGGGCGCCCCCAACCAAAGCGCTTTGGGCTAAGAAAATTGCGGCTTCCGCTACGTCAGCTTGCGTGACCTTTCGTCAACCGCGAAGTGACGTGACGTTCCGCTTACGTAAACGTCAACCGCACTTGTATGAAAGGTCGACGCCCAGCATTTCACGGCCGCAATCCGGGCTGTGAAAGGGCCACCGAGATGACGAAGACCGAAGACCTCATGACAATCCGCGAGATGTGCGACAGCTTCGACGTGACGCCGCGGACCCTGCGGTTCTACGAGGCGAAGGAACTGCTGTTCCCCATCCGCGAGGGGCAGCGGCGCTGGTTCACCAAGCGCGACCGCGCCCGCCTGAAGCTGATCCTGCGCGGCAAGCGCTTCGGCTTCAGCCTGGAGGATATCCGCCAGCTTCTCGACCTCTACGACATGGGCGACCAGCAGGCGACGCAGCTCAAGCGCACCTACGACCTGGCGCAGAAGCGCCTGGCCGAGATGGAAGCGCAGCGCGACGAGCTGACCGTCGCGATCGACGAACTGAAGCAGCAGATCGCCTGGGGCGACCAGATCCTGTCCGCGATGCGGCAGAAGGCCGCCGCCGAGTAACCCGAACGAAGATCCTGGGAGGAAGACGATGCCGACCTACACCCCGCCCGTGAAGGACATGCAGTTCGTGCTGCACGACGTTCTGAAGATCGCGGAAAGCGACATCCCGGGCTACGCCGATCTGGAACGCGACTTCACCGAAGCCGTGCTGACCGAGGCGGGCAAGGTGTCGGCTGAGGTTCTCCAGCCGCTGAACGCGGTGGGCGATACCGAAGGCTGCCGGCTGGAAAACGGCGTCGTCTACACGCCGAAGGGCTTCAAGGAGGCCTTCGCGCAGATCAAGGACGGCGGCTGGAACGGGCTCGACCTGCCCGAGGACTTCGGCGGCCAGGGCCTGCCCTACCTGATGGGCACGGCGGTGGGCGAGATGATGGTTTCGGCCAACATGGCGTTCAACATGTACCAGGGCCTGACCCATGGCGCGATCAGCGCGATCCTGGCGCACGGGTCCGAGGACCAGAAGGCGACGTACCTGCCGAAGATGGTCAGCCTCGACTGGACCGGCACGATGAACCTGACCGAGCCGCATGCCGGCACCGACCTCGGCATCATGCGCACCAAGGCCGAGCCCCAGGCGGACGGCAGCTACCGGATCACCGGGCAGAAGATCTTCATCTCGGCAGGCGACCACGACATGGCCGAGAACGTGATCCACCTGGTGCTGGCCAAGGCCCCGGGCGGCGGCGAGGGGACGAAGGGCATCAGCCTCTTCATCGTGCCGAAGTTCCTCGTGAACG
>JALORM010000437.1 GCA_025458985.1 Paracoccaceae bacterium
GCACAAGGAATCCTTCCGCTCCGCCGGCCTCGCCGCCGCGGCCGGCGGCGTCACCACCATCGTCGCGCGGCCCGACACGCTCGACCCGATCGACAGCCCCGAGACGCTGGAATTCGTCACCCGCCGCGCCGCCGAGGCCAGCCCCGTCCGCATCCGCCACATGGCGGCGCTGACCAAGGGCCGCGAGGGGCGCGAGATGACGGAACTGGGCTTCCTTCTGGACGCCGGCGCCGTCGCCTTCACCGACGGCGACCGGGTGGTGGCCGACACCAAGGTGCTGTCGCGCGCGCTGACCTACGCCCGGGGCTTGGGCGCCCTCGTGGTCGGCCACCCGCAGGACCCCGGCCTGTCGGCGGGCGCCGCCGTCACCACCGGAAAGTTCGCCTCGCTCAAGGGCCTTCCGGCCGTCAGCCCGATGGCCGAACGCATGGGGCTCGACCGCGACATCGCGCTGGTCGAGATGACCGGCGTGCGCTACCACGCCGACCAGATCACCACCGCCCGCGCCCTGCCCGCGCTGGAGCGCGCCAAGGCGGGCGGGCTCGACGTGACAGCCGGGACTTCGGTGAAGCCTCCGCTCCGGTCCGAGGACGACCGGATGGCCACCGTCGGGGCCGTCGCCTCGGGGCTGATCGACATCGTCTGTTCCATGCACACGCCGCAGGACGAGGAAGAGAAGCGCCTGCCCTTCGAAGAGGCGGCCGCAGGGGCCGTGGGGCTGCAGACGCTGCTGCCCGCCGCGCTCAGGCTTGTCCACGCAGGCGCGCTGGACCTGCCGCGTCTGTTCCGAGCGCTGTCGCGGAATCCCGCCCGCCGTTTCGGCCTGGCGGGCGGCAGTCTTGCCGAGGGCGCGCCGGCCGACCTCGTCCTGTTCGACCCCGACGCGCCCTTCGTCCTCGACCGCTTCGCGCTGATGTCGAAGTCGAAGAACACGCCCTTTGACGGTGCCCGGATGCAAGGCAGGGTGCTTGCCACCCTCGTCGGCGGCCGTCTTGTACACGGAGATCTCTGATGCCCGATCCCACGATCACGCCCGAGGTCCTCGCCCTCTGGGCGGCGGTGGGCTACCTGCTCGGCTCGATCCCTTTCGGGCTGGTGCTTGCGAGGGCGCTGGGCCTCGGCGACCTGCGCGCCATCGGCTCGGGCAACATCGGCGCGACCAACGTGCTCAGGACCGGCAGCAAGGGCGCGGCGGCCGCGACCCTGCTGCTCGACGGCGCAAAGGGCGCGGTCGCGGTCCTGGTGGCGCGCTGGGCGGCGGGCGACGATGCCGCGCAGCTGGCGGGGCTCGCGGCTTTCCTCGGCCACCTCTACCCGGTCTGGCTCAGGTTCCGGGGCGGCAAGGGTGTGGCGACTTTCCTCGGCGTGATGCTGGCGCTCCACTGGCCGACCGGCCTTGCGCTGTGCGGGACGTGGCTCGTGACGGCGGCCCTGACGCGCTATTCCTCGTTCGCGGCGCTGATGGCGGCGGCCACGGTCCAGATGTGGCTGCTGCTGTTCCTGCAGCCGCAGTACTTCCTGATGAGCCTCGTGCTGACGGGGTTCATCTTCTGGCGCCACCGCGCCAACATCAGGCGCATCAAGGCGCGGACCGAGCCGAAGATCGGCCAGAAGGGCTGAGGGTTCAGCGCGGCGCCATGCGTTCCAGCAGTTCGGCGGTGCGGCGGGTGTTCTGGTAGATCCCGAGCCCGAGGTAGAGCGCACCGCCCACCAGGATCACGTAGATCGCCCCGACGATCAGCACGGCAAGGCCCGCCAGCGGACCGCCGGCCGCGCCCATTCCGGGCCCCATGCCGGCACCTCCCCCGCCCAGGGCCACCGCGATTGCAGCGATCACGACGCCGATCGCCAGAAGGACGACGAGCACGCCGACAAGGGTCTCGAAGGCCGAGATGAAGAAGTCGCGCATGGTGGATCTCCCGTGGCCGTCTTGGCCGGGGATCAGTCTGCCACGGCAGTCAGACCGGTCAAGGACCGCCGCGGGCGGTGACCAATGCGCAAGGTCCGGGTCGCGCCGCGCAGGGCGGTCGGGGCAGGGTCGTCCGGCAAAGGAGACATCCCATGCCGATCCGCTTCACCGCCATGCCGACCGAGACCGCGGCCCGCCTGCGTGCCGGCGCGCGCGACGCCTACGGACTGCCGCCCGAGCGCCACGTCTCGGACGGCCCCGGCAACCCCTGCCGCCACTGCCTGCGCCCGGTCCCCGAGGGCGCGGCGATGCTGGTGCTGGCCTACCGGCCGTTCCACAAGCTGCAACCCTATGCCGAGACCGGGCCGGTGTTCCTCTGCGCCGAGGCCTGCGCGCGGTGGGAGGAGGTGGGCCTGCCGCCGGTCCTCGCCGGCCCAGACTACATCGTGCGCGGCTACGGCCCCGATCACCGGATCGTCTACGGCACCGGCGCCGTCACCCCGACCGCGGAGATCCCCGCCCGGGCCGAAGCGTTGCTGGCCGACCCTGCGATCGCCTACCTGCACGTCCGGTCGGCGCGCAACAATTGCTACCTGTGCCGGATCGACCGGGCCTGAGCCTTCAGGCGCGGCGGCCGGACCGCACCAGCGCATAGACCCCTGCCGCCACCACGATGGCGCTGCCGACCAGGGTGGCGGCATCGGGGCGTTCGCCGAAGACGGCCATGCCGAGGACCATGGCGAAGACGAGGCGGGTGTAGCGGAAGGGCGCCACGGCCGAGACCTCGCCCGTCCGCATCGCCACGGTCAGCGCCCAGTAGGCCGCCACGCCGAACACCGTTGCCGCACCCACCTGCGCCAGCGCGGTGGCCGAGGGCACGACGGCCCGGCCAAAGCCCAGCGCCAGCAGCGCGGCGCCCGCCGGGATCATCATCGCAAAGCCGTAGACGCCAAGCTGGAGGTTCGACAGCGCGGGAGGCGCGGCCCGCGTGGCAAGATCGCGCCCGGCGAAGCCCAGCATCCCGAGGACAGCCAGCAGCGACAGCGCGCTGAACCCGTCGAGCCCCGGTGCAGGATCGCCGAGGCGAGCGACAGCGGCGTCAGCGCGATGGCGAGCGTGTAGAAAAGCCGTCCCGAAACCTCGAAGCCCGCGCGGATCAGGACGGGCGGGCTCAGGATCGCGGGGTGCAGAAGGCGCCCGCCCTCGGCCCGGACGAACCCCGCAAAGGCCAGCATCCCGAGCCCGCCGAACAGGATCAGGATCTGGCCCACGGGGAGCTCGGCTGCAGCGGCCTTGAGGAACATGTCCTCGACGGCGAACCCTGCCATCGCGGCGACCATGAAGGCGCTGCCGCGCAGGTTGCCCGCCGCGGTCAAGGCGGCGTCACTCCGCGTCCCGCATCAGGGCGGCCAGCGCCGCCGTCTCCTGCCCGACGGGCGAGGCCGCCATCGCCTCGGCCGCCCGCAGGCGGGCCTCGGCGGGCTTGTTCTGGTTCAGCTTCCAGGTGCCGTCGACCGCCGCGACTATCAGGCGGCAGGGCACGATCTGGCGCATCATGCGGGTCAGCGCCGCGTCGGGCATCTTCTCGACCCGCCAGGGCGCCTTCGGCAGCAGCCCCTCGAAGTGGGCCGAGACCGCGTCGAGGTGCGGGCGCATCGCGGCCTCGGGCAGACGCTCGCCCGTGCCGCGCAGGTGGATGGCGACGTAGTTCCAGGTCGGCACCTGGTCGTGGCCGATGTCGTACCAGTCGGGCGAGACGTAGCC
>JALORM010000438.1 GCA_025458985.1 Paracoccaceae bacterium
TCGGTGGCGGCGCTGTTTCCGGTCGTGGCGGCCGACTTCGCCGATCGCCACGGGGCCGCGCCCGGACGGGGCGCCGTCGTGCTCGGGATGGGCTCGATCGGGGCAGGGGCGATGACGGCAGGCTCGGACCTGGACCTCATCGTCATCTACGACCCGGCCGGGCAGGAGGCGTCCGAAGGCCGCCGCCCGCTGCCGGCGCGCAGCTACTACGCCCGCCTGACCCAGGCGCTTGTCACCGCGCTGTCGGCGCCGATGGCCGAGGGCAAGCTCTACGACGTCGACATGCGGCTCAGACCCTCGGGGCGGCAGGGGCCGGTCGCGACCTCGTTCGACGCCTTCCGCGCCTACCAGTCCGAAGAGGCCTGGACCTGGGAGCACCTGGCCCTGACCCGGGCGCGGGTTGTCGCCGGCGTCGGGGCGGGGGCCTTCATGCTGGCCGACGAGGTCGAGGCCTTCCGGCGCAGCCTGCTCGCCGGGGCAGGCGCCCGGGACAAGACCCTTGCCGACGTGGCCGAGATGCGGGCGCGCCTCTTCGCGGCCAAGCCCGCCGAGGGGGCATGGGACGCCAAGCGCGGCCCGGGCGGCATGACCGACATCGAGCTTCTGGCCGAGGCGGCGGCGCTGATCGCGGGCTCGGCGCGGCGCAACGTGGCCGGGCAGCTTGCCGCGGGGGCGGGGCTCTTCGGCAAGGAAGCGGCCGACCGTCTGGCGGGGGCCTATCGCCTGCTTGCGGCGGTGCAGGGGGTGACCCGGCTGCTGACCGAAGGCGCGCTCGATCCGGACGCGGTGGGCGAGGGCGGCTGCGAGGTCCTGCTGCGCGAGACCGGCGCCAAGGATATCCGGGCGCTGGCCGCGCGCATGGCCGAGGCGCGGGCATTCGCGGCCGAGACGGTGGACCGGGTGCTGGCCGGGGCGGAAGGGTAGACGCGGAGGGGAAGAGATGCGGCTCGAAGAGGCGGACCCCAAGGGGCTGATCCGCGAAAGCTACCGGATCGAGGGGATCGGCGCGCCCGAGTGCCGGTCGATCTTCCTCGACTGGGCGCTGTCGCTGGCGGCGGGCACCGACCCGCGCCTGGCGCTGAAGCGGGTGATCGCCGAGTACGCCGAGGATGCAGACCACCCGATGAGCGGCGTCCTGAAGGCCGGCTTGGAGGCCGCGCCCGACGCGCGCAGGCGGGGCGGACGACGGGGCAGGGGCGTGGAATAGAAGACGCCCGGCGCGGGTTTGCCGCGCCGGGCGCTTTTCGCCTGCGTCAGCGGGCGGGCGTCACTTCCAGCCAGTCTCGGTATAGATCCGCTCGGCGGCGGCCTGGTTGCGGCCCAGCGCCGAAAGGTTCAGCTCGTCTGCCTTGAAGGTGCCGAGCGCGGTGACCGCTTCGGTCGTGGCAAGGCCGGGGACGGCGGGGTATTCGTTGTTCTGGCCGGCGAAGTATTCCTGCGCTGCGTCCGAGGCGAGGTATTCCAGGAACTGCACGGCGGCGTCGCGGTTCGGCGCATGGGCCGTGACTGCGGCGGCCGAGATGTTGACGTGGGTGCCGGTCGTTTCCTGGTTGGGGAACACCACCCCGATGCCGTCGGTCGACCCCGTCAGGCCGTCGACCTGCGAGCTGACCGCCCGGGCGAAGTAGTAGGTGTTCGACACCGCGACGTCGCACTGGCCCGACACGAGGGCCTTGAGCTGGTCGCTGTCGCCGCCTTCGGGCTCGCGTGCGAGGTTCGCCTTGAACCCCTCGGCCCAGGCGCGGGCCGCTTCCTCGCCCTCGTGCTCGATGATCGAGGCCAGAAGCGACAGGCTGTAGATGTTGGTGGCCGAGCGGACGCAGAGCTTGCCCTGCCAGGCGGGATCGGCCAGCTCGGCATAGGTCTGCGGCGGGGTCTCGACACGGTCCTTGGCGTAGAAGAAGACGCGGGCGCGCGTCGACACGCCGAACCACAGGTTCTCGGGGTGCCGGAGCGCGGCGGGGATGCGCTCTTCCAGGACCGTCGACTCGACGGGCTGCAGCAGGCCCTTCTCTTCGGCGCGCCACATGCGGCCAGCATCGACCGTGATGAACACGTCCGCCGGGCTGTTCGCGCCCTCGGCCTCGAGCCGCGCGATCAGCTCGTCCGCCTCGCCCTCGATCCGGTTCACGGTGATCCCGGTCGCCTCGGTGAAGGCGGCATAGAGCTGGTCGTCGGTGTCGTAGTGGCGCGAGGAATAGATGTTCAGTTCCCCCTGGGCCTGGGCAGCGGTGCCGAAGGCCAGGATCGCGGCGAGCGCGGGAATGAGGCGTGACATGCGGTCTCCTGTCAGCAGGTTTTCCGACTCTTTCAGTCGGTCAACGCGGTCGGTACGCGCTGCGCGCGCCCCCGTCAAGTATTTCCGACTTCTTTCGTCAGCCTTTCGCCGCCGCCGTCGGCCACATGCCGCCGTGCCAACGCGACAAGGCGGCGGTGCAGGGCCCGGGTGCGGTTGCGGGCATGGACGACGGCATAGACCGGTTGATCGATCGGTTCGGCCCCCGCGACCGGCCGGGCGGTGCCCGCGGCCTCCATCGCCGCCGCCGTTCCCGCGCGGACGTAGCC
>JALORM010000039.1 GCA_025458985.1 Paracoccaceae bacterium
ACGGCAAGTGGACCGCTGCCGCCACGGGCGCGACCTTCGAGGTAGCGGACCCCGCCACCGGCGACGTGATCGGCGAGGTGGCGCGTCTTTCGGGCGCCGAGGCCGCCGCCGCCGTCGATGCGGCCCAGGCGGCCTTCGGCCCCTGGGCCGCGCTTCTGCCTCAGGACCGCGCCCGGCTGCTGCGCCGCTGGTTCGAGCTGATCCTGACCCATTGCGAGGACCTGGCGCGGATCATGGTGCGCGAACAGGGCAAGCCCCTGTCGGAAGCCCGGGGCGAGATCGACTACGCCGCCGCCTTCGTCGAGTTCTACGCCGAAGAGGCAAAGCGCCCCAACATCGAGGGCGTCACCAGCCAACTCCCCGACGCCGAGGTGGAGCTCTGGCGCGAGCCGCTCGGCGTCACGGCGCTGATCACCCCCTGGAACTTCCCGGCGGCAATGCTGACCCGCAAGGCGGCCGCCGCCCTGGCCGCGGGCTGCACGATCGTCGCCCACCCCTCGGCCGAAACGCCCTTCTCGGCACTGGCGCTCGCCGAACTGGCCGAGCGCGCGGGCCTGCCGTCCGGTGTGTTCAACGTCGTCACCGGGCACGCCCCCGACATCGTCAAGCCCTGGACCCGCGACCCCCGCGTCCGGGCATTGTCCTTCACCGGCTCGACCGAGGTCGGGCGGCTGCTCTACCGCCAGTCGGCCGACACGGTGAAGCGGCTGGTGCTGGAGCTTGGCGGCCATGCGCCGGTGATCGTCTTCGCCGATGCCGACCTCGACCGGGCGGTGGCCGAGACGATGAAGGCCAAGTGGGCGACCTCGGGGCAGGACTGCCTGGGCGCGAACCGCATCTACGTCCAGCGCCCCCTCTACGACGCCTTCTGCGCCCGCTTTACCGCGGCGACGAAGGCGCTGACCGTCGGCCCCGGGATGGACGATCCCGACATCGGCCCGCTGATGAACGAGGCCGCCCTGTCGAAGCAGGAGGCGCAGGTCGCCGACGCACTGGCCAAGGGTGCCCGCCTCGCCTGCGGCGGCGCGCGCCTGTCGCTCGGCCCGCTGTTCTACGCGCCGACCGTGCTGACCGACGTGCCCGCCGACGCGTTGATCCTGCGCGAGGAAACTTTCGGACCCGTCGCCGCGATCCTGCCCTTCGACACCGAGGACGAGGCGCTGAGCCGCGCCAACGACACCGAATACGGCCTTGTCGCCTACCTCCACACCGCCGACCCGCGCCGGATCTACCGCCTGTCGCGCGCACTGCAATACGGCATGGTGGCGGTCAACCGGACCAAGGTGACAGGCGCGCCGATCCCGTTCGGCGGCATGAAGCAGTCCGGCCTCGGCCGGGAGGGCTCGCGCCTCGGGATGGAGGAGTTCACCGAAGTGAAGTACGTCTGCCGAGACTGGGCCTGAGGGAGGACCGCACGATGCTGACCAACGACCAACTCGACCGCTGGGACCGCGAGAGCTTTCTCCACCCCTCGACCCACCTCGCCCAGCACGCCCGCGGCGAAAGCCCGTCCCGCGTCGTGCGCACCGCGCAGGGTGTCTGGATCGAGGACCGCGACGGCAACCGCCTTCTCGACGCCTTCGCCGGGCTTTACTGCGTGAACGTGGGCTACGGCCGGACCGAGATCGCCGACGCAATCGCCGCGCAGGCGAAGGAACTGGCCTATTACCACGCCTATGCCGGCCACGGCACCGAAGCCTCGATCACGCTGGCGCACATGGTCCTTGAGCGGGCACCCGCGAACATGTCGAAGGTCTACTTCGGGCTAGGCGGGTCGGACGCGAACGAGACCAACGTCAAGCTGGTCTGGTACCTCAACAACGTGCTCGGCCGCCCCGAGAAGAAGAAGATCATCTCGCGCTGGCGCGGCTATCACGGCTCGGGGCTGGTGACGGGGTCGCTCACGGGGCTGGAGCTGTTTCACAAGGCCTTCGACCTGCCGCTTGCGCAGGTGATCCACACCGAAGCGCCCTACTACTTCCGCCGCCCGCGCGCCGACATGACCGAGGCCGAGTTCACCGCCCATTGCGTGGCCGAGCTCGAGGCGCTGATCGACCGCGAAGGGGCCGACACCATCGCCGCCTTCATCGGCGAGCCGGTGCTGGGAACGGGCGGCATCGTGCCCCCGCCCGCAGGCTACTGGCCCGCGATCCAGGCGGTGCTGCGGAAGCACGACATCCTCCTCATCGTGGACGAGGTCGTGACCGGTTTCGGGCGGCTTGGGTCGATGTTCGGATCAAGCCACTACGGGATCGAGGCCGACATCATCACCATCGCCAAGGGCCTGACCTCGGCCTATGCGCCGCTGTCGGGGTCGATCCTGTCGGACCGGGTGTGGAAGGTGCTGGAACAGGGCACCGACGCGATGGGCGTGCTGGGCCATGGCTGGACCTACTCGGCCCACCCGATCGGCGCCGCGGCAGGCGTGGCGAACCTGCGCCTGATCGACGACCTGGGGCTGGTGGCGAACGCGGGCGAGGTCGGGGCCTACCTCAACCGCACCATGCGCGCGGCACTCGCCGACCACCCGAACGTGGGCGACATCCGGGGCGAGGGGATGCTCTGCGCGGTCGAGCTGGTCGAGGACCGCGCCGCCCGCCGCTTCTTCGACCCTGCCCGCAAGGTCGGCGCGCAGGTTGCCGCAGCGATGCTGGCGCAGGAAAAGGTCATCGCGCGCGCCATGCCGCAGGGCGACATCCTGGGCTTCGCGCCGCCCTTGTGCCTGACGCGGGCCGAGGCCGACAGGATCGTTGCGGCGACGGCACGGGCGGTTGCGTCGGTGCTTGGGGACGGGGCCCGGTAGGGGCGGACGCCCACCCGTACGCACCGCCGGGTGGTTGCCAGAGGCGGCGCGTGGTATCCCGCACGCCGCAGACGCCGGCAAGGTGCCGGCCCGGAGGCACGGCATGAACACGGTGACTGGCGGATGCCGCTGCGGCGCGGTGCGCGTTGCAGCGACGGGGCGGCCCTGGCGCGTCGGGCTGTGCCACTGCCTCGACTGCCGCAAGCACCATGGCGCGCTGTTCCATGCCTCGGCGGTCTTTCCTGCCGCAGCCGTCCGGGTCGAGGGCGAGACGCGCGCCCATGACGGTCGTCACTTCTGCCCCCTTTGCGGCTCTCCCGTCTTCGGCCGTTCCGGCGACGAGGTCGAGGTCAACCTCGGTGCGCTCGACGAGACCGACCGCTTCGTGCCCACCTACGAGCTCTGGACCTGCCGGCGCGAAGCCTGGCTGCCGCCCTTCCCGGGCCTGCGCCAGTACCCGCAGAACCGCCCCGGCGATCGCCGCGCCGAGGACTGACGCCGCCTGTCAGCCGACGTTCATGCGCTCGATGTAGCCGCGCAGTTCCTCGGCCTCGTGGCGGGCGTCGCGCAGACCGTCCATCGCGGCGCGCAGCTCTGCCTCGGTCTGGGCCAGGTGGTTCGTCAGCTCGCTCTCGCGTTGCTGGAGGTAGGCGATGGCCTGGTCGCGCATCTCTTCGGCGTCGTGAAGCTCCTGCGCCATGCGCTCCAGCTCGCCCATCTCGGCGCCCGAAACCCGGCTGAAGCGGTGCAGGAGCCAGTAGGCGAACCAACCCAGCGCGAAGGCCACGAACAGGATGACGGCGGTCACGACGATGAATTCAGTTCTGTTCATTGCCGTCCCCGGTCTCGGCCTCCCCGTCGGCGTCAGCGTCCGCCGGAGCCGCCGGGTCGTCCGGCGCCTCGGGGGCACCTTCCTGTGAAATCAGGGTGAATTCAATCCGCCGGTTTGCCTCGCGCCCCTCTTCCGTTTCGTTGTCGGCAATCGGGGCGGACTCGCCGTAGCCCTTGGCGGTCAGGTTCGACACGAGGATCCGGCGCGCCTGAAGCGCGGCCAGCACCGCGTCGGCGCGCGACTGGCTCAGCGCCAGGTTCATCTCGTCGCGGCCCTGCGAATCCGAATGCGCCCCGATCTCCATCCGGACGTCCGGGCAGGTCCTCAGAACCTCGGCAATCTCGTCCAGCGTCTGCAGCGCGCCGCCTGCGATCTCGCTCGAGCCCGGCGCAAAGGTGATCTTGCTGAACGACAGGATCGTGTTGACCCGGGCCGCGCATTCCTCGGGGGTGGGCAGGCCTGCCACCGGATCGAGCACCTCCTGGTAGGTGACCCTGATCTCGAACTGCGCGCCGTCGCCAAGCTTGGCGGCCAGAAGCCGCGCGATTTCGGCGTTCGCACGGGCATTGCCGGTGTTGCCCGAGATTTCCACGACGTCCGGCTGCACGGTCACCGACCCGCTGGAAAGCTCGGCCAGCGCCTCGAGCGCGGCCAGCACGCGCACCGGCCAGCCCTCGGGCAGCTCGGGGTCGAGCCGGGCGGCGTTGTAGACCTTGCCGCTGCCGAACCGTGCAGCCGCGTAGCTGTCGACCACCGTGCGCACGCGTTCGTCGGTAAGCCGCCCGCGCATCTGAAGCTGTCCCTCCGGGCTCAGCGTCGCGGTGAATTCGGGCGGGCCGGCGTTACCGTTGTCCGAACCGGGCGTCAGCACCGAGGTCAGCGAGAAGCTGTCGGGCAATGCGCGCTCCAGTTCGCCCACGATGCGGTCGAACGCGCGCTGATCCACGGTCGGGGCCGCGACCAGCGAGACATCGGTGTCCGAGAATGTCAGGCTGCCGGCCCCGAGTTCGTCCAGCGCGGCGATGCCGGCCACGACCGCCTCGGCCCAGCGCGGCGACGGCACCCCGAGCCCGATGACGCAGTCGGCCTTGCCCTCCGCCCCGGCGGCCACGGCGGCCGACAGGATGCGGGTCCGGGCTGCGTCGGTATCGGCCGAACAGGCATCGAAGCGCGCGCCTTCGGTGTCGACCAGGAACCTGAGCGTGAAGGGCGTGATCACCGGCCGCGGCGCCGACAGGTCCAGCGTCAGCTGCATGCCCGGCGGCGCCTGGCGGGCGAGGTCGGCCTCGAGCCGGGCCTTTTCGGCGGCGCTCGCGGTGATGGCGGTGATCGTGACCTGTTCGGGCGTGATCGAGATCTTGGATCGCGGCAGACGCGACAGCGAGGCGAGCCCGAAATCGAGCGCCGCCTCCCATCCTGCGGGCGCCGGATAGGCCGCCGTTTCGAGCATGTCGGCGACGCTGCCGCCCGCCGCGATGTCGGTCAGGCGGCTGACGACAGCCTCGCGGTCGGCGGTGGCAGGGATCAGGCCGATGAGCGACACGCCATCATCGTTGCGCAGAACCTCGACCGAGAAGTCGGGTGCGCGCAACTCGGCTACGGGGCGCACCTCCATCGCGTCGATCACCCGGGCCGAGTCGACGACCCGGCCGGCGACCGACAGCGCCCGGAACCGCAGCGCCTCGGTCTCGGCCATGCCGCTCAGCGTGACCAGAAGCCCGCTGGTGTCGACCTCGGCCCAGTCCTGCCCCTCGAGGGCCAGCGCCATGCGGACCTCCTGCGCGGTGCGCCGTTCGATCACGCCGACGACCAGCGTCGCGATGAAGATGGCCAGGGCCGCGGCCGTGACGAAGGCGATGGGCAGCAGAAGGTGACGGCTGAGCTTCATATGGGGGATTCGCGCCATGTGGGGCCTGCTTAGGCCGGCCCGGCCCCGTGTTCAATCAGGCCAGAAGCGACGCGGCGAGAAACAGCGCAGGCAGAAGGCCCGCGTCCCGGTTCGACCGGAACAGGCGCAGGCACTTGGCGGGATCGTCGATGTCGAGCTGCGCAAGCTGCCAGGCAAGGTGCCAGCCGAAGGCCCAGACACCCGTCAGGGCGAGGATCAGCCGGCCGAGGCTTGCGCCCGCGTCGGTCAGCGCCACCACCACCGCCGCAGTCATCAGCAGGACGGCGGCGACCATGAAGCCGCGCAGCCAGGCGCGGGTGTTCTCGCCGAAAAGCCGCGCGGTGGACTTCACGCCGATGAGCGCGTCGTCCTCCCTGTCCTGATGGGCATAGATCGTGTCGTAGAACAGCGTCCAGGCGATGCCGGCGCCGTAGAGCAGCACCGCCGGCACCGCGATGCTGCCCATGTGCGCAGCCCAGGCAAGCAGCGCGCCCCAGTTGAAGGCAAGCCCAAGCACGATCTGCGGCCACCAGGTCACCCGCTTGGCGAAGGGGTAGGCCGCGACGATTGCCAGCGAGCCGATGCCAAGCAGCACCGCCACGGGGTTGTACGAGAACAGGATCGCCGCCGCGAGCAACGACTGGAGCACCATCCAGACCGCCGCCTGCCGGACCGTGACCTGCCCCGCAGGGATCGGGCGTGATCGGGTGCGGGCGACGGCGGCGTCGAAGTCGCGGTCGGTGATGTCGTTCCAGGTGCAGCCCGCGCCGCGCATCAGGAAGGCCCCGAAGACACAGCCGCCGACGATCCAGAGGTCCCAGGCGCGCGGCGCCTCGGCCGCCGCGGCAAGCCCCACGCCCCAGAGGCAGGGCAGCAGCAGAAGCCAGGTGCCGATCGGGCGGTCGGCGCGCGACAGCCGCAGGTAGGGGCGCGCCACGGCGGGGGCGTAGCGGTCGACCCAGTTGCCGGCGACGGCGTCGGCCACCGGTCCGGCGGGCGCTGGCGTCGGCGGCGTGTCGGGCATAAGGTCGGGCCCCGTGGTGGCGCTGGATGGCGCGGAATGGCGAATGTCAGGCTCTACATAGACGCACCCCTGTCCGGGGGGCAACCGGTCGCGCTGACGCGGGACCAGGCGCATTACCTATTCGGGGTGATGCGGCTTGCGGCCGGGGACACGCTGCTTGTCTTCGACGGCCGCAGCGGGGAATGGCGGGCCGAGGTGACGGAAGCCGGCCGCAAGGGCGGCGCGCTTCTCTGTCGCGAGCGGACGCGGCCGCTCGCACCGCCGCCCGACCTTTGGCTGCTGTTCGCGCCGGTCAAGAAGGCCCGCACCGACTTCATCGTCGAGAAGGCCGTCGAGATGGGGGCGGCACGCATTCTGCCCGTGGTGACCGACTTCACCAATGCCGAACGCGTACGGATCGACCGGCTGCAGGCCCATGCGGTCGAGGCCGCCGAACAGTGCGGCGCGACCGCGGTGCCCGAGGTGGCCGAGCCGGAGCGGCTCGACCGGATGCTGGCGCACTGGCCCGAAGGGCGGCGTCTCTATTGGGCCGACGAGACCGCGGAAGGCGCCGCGGCGTTTGGCGCACCCGGGCCCGCGGCGATCCTGATCGGTCCCGAAGGGGGCTTCTCGGACGCCGAGCGCGGCTGGCTGCGGGCGCTGCCCTTCGTGTCGGCCGTGGCGCTCGGCCCGCGCATCCTGCGCGCCGACACCGCCGCGGTGGCCGCGCTTACGCTGTGGCAGGCGGCACGGGGAGACTGGCGGTGACGGGCTTCCTGCGGCCCGAGGTCGTTGCCACCCTCGCCCGCTGGCGCGAGGCCCTGATCGGCGCGGCGATAGCGGCAGCGGGCGCCTGGGGCGCGCTCACGCAGACCGGGATAGCGTTCTATCTTTCGCTCCCCGCCACCGCGATCGGGGTTGCGCTGGTGTGGGAGGGCATTCGCCGCGCCCGCCTGCCGCAGGGCGGCGGCGGGCCGGGCGTCGTCGAGGTCGACGAGCGCCAGATCACCTATTTCGGCCCTGGCGGCGGGGCAGCGATTTCGATCGACGCGCTGACCCGTGTCGAAATCGTGACGAACGACCGCGGCCCGTTCGGAGGCGATCTCTACTGGGTGTTTCTCTCCGAAGGCGCAGCGCCCCTGTTCGTGCCCGGCGACGCGGTCGGGGCCGACGCGATCTTCGATGCGCTGACCGCGCTGCCCGGGGTCGACTTTGCCCAGGCCACCGCCGCCGCAGGCTCGACCGAGCCCCGACGTTTCGTGATCTGGACCCGCACGAAAGAGCATCTCCGCCTCTCTTGACTTCGCTTGGGCGCGGCGGCACCTCTGGCCGTCTGACCCGCGAACCGCTGGAGCCTCGCCATGTCCATTCCCCAGTCCGGCGGCGGCGTCATCGAACGGGAAAGCCAACTGGCCGAGTATCTCGCCTCGGGCTGCAAGCCCGAAAGCGCCTGGCGCATCGGCACCGAGCACGAGAAATTCGGCTACTGCAAGGACAGCCTGAAGCCCCTGCCCTACGACGGCCCGCGGTCGATCCGCGCCATGCTGGAGGGGCTGGCCGACCGCTTCGGCTGGACGCCGGTTCTGGAGGGCGAGCATATCATCGGCCTGTCCAAGGACGGCGCCAACGTCAGCCTCGAACCGGGTGGACAGCTGGAGCTGTCGGGGGCGCCGCTCCAGACGATCCACCAGACCTGCGACGAGGTGAACGACCACCTGCGCGAGGTTCAGGCCGTCGCCGACGGGATCGGCGCGCGGTTCATCGGCCTTGGCGCGGCGCCGATCTGGCGGCACGAGGACATGCCGATGATGCCCAAGGGGCGCTACCGGCTGATGACCGATTACATGCAATCCGTGGGCACCCACGGGCTGCAGATGATGTACCGGACCTGCACCGTGCAGGTGAACCTCGACTTCTCGTCCGAGGCCGACATGGTGCAGAAGCTGCGCGTGGCGCTGGCGCTGCAGCCGGTCGCGACCGCGCTCTTCGCCAACTCGCCCTTCCTCGACGGCAGGCCCAACGGCCACAAGAGCTGGCGCAGCCGGATCTGGCGCGACCTCGACCCGGCGCGGACGGGCATGCTGCCCTTCGTCTTCGACGAGGGCTTCGGCTTCGAGGCCTATGTCCAGTACGCGCTCGACGTGCCGATGTACTTCGTCTACCGCGACGGGCGCTACATCGACGC
This sequence comes from Paracoccaceae bacterium, assembly GCA_025458985.1. Classification (GTDB taxonomy): domain Bacteria; phylum Pseudomonadota; class Alphaproteobacteria; order Rhodobacterales; family Rhodobacteraceae; genus JALORM01. Next base: position 8,712 of record JALORM010000039.1, read on the forward strand.
GCGCGGCCAGTCGTTCCGCGATTTCCTCAAGGGCCGCCTGCCCGCGCTTCCGGGCGAGGCGCCGACGCTGTCCGACTGGGCCGACCACCTGACGACGATCTTCCCCGAGGCGCGGCTGAAGAAGTTCATCGAGATGCGCGGCGCCGACGGCGGCCCGTGGCGGCGGCTCTGCGCGCTGCCGGCGTTCTGGGTGGGGCTGCTGTACGACCAGGGTGCCCTGGACGCCGCCTGGGAGCTGGCCCGGGGCCTCGACGCGGAAACGCGCGAGGGGCTGCGGGTGGCCGCATCCGTGCATGGCCTCCAGGGCGAGGCAGGCGGCGCCAGGCTGCACGACCTCGCCCGCGAGGCAGTCGCCATCGCCGAGGCCGGGCTGAAGGCGCGCGCCCGGCCCGGCGCGGACGGCCTCGTCCCAGATGAGACGCATTTCCTGAACGCGCTGAAGGACAGCGTCGAGAGCGGCAAGGTTCCGGCGGACGAACTGCTCGACCGCTATCACGGCGACTGGGGCGGCGACCTCAGCCGCATCTACGCCGACTACAGCTACTGACCGGCGCGCCCGGCCGGATCGGCCGCGGCGCGCCGTGGCGTCAGACGCTCAGGCAGATGTATTTCATCTCAAGGTAGTCCTCGATCCCGTGGCGGCTGCCTTCGCGGCCGAGGCCCGACTGCTTGACGCCCCCGAACGGCGCGACCTCGGTCGAGATGATGCCGGTGTTGACGCCGACGATCCCGTATTCCAGCGCCTCGGCCACCTTGAACACCCGGCTCAGGTCGCGGGCGTAGAAGTAGCTCGCCAGCCCGAAGATCGTGTCGTTGGCGAGGCTTATGACCTCGTCCACCGTCTCGAACCGGAACAGCGGCGCCAGCGGGCCGAAGGTCTCTTCGGTGGCGAAGGCCATGTCCTTCGTGGCGCCGGTCACGATGGTCGGCTGGAAGAAGCAGCCCTCCATCGACTCGCCGCCCAGGATCACCTTGGCGCCCTTGGCGGTCGCGTCGGCGATGTGCTCCTTCACCTTCTCGACCGCGTCCATGTTGACCAGCGGCCCGAGGTCAGACGCCGGCCTGCACGTAGATGCGGTTCGCGCAGACGCAGGTCTGGCCATTGTTCCTGTATTTGCAGGCGATTGCGCCCTTGACGGCCTCGTCAAGGTCGGCGTCGTCGAACACGATGAAGGGCGCGTTGCCACCCAGCTCCATCGAGCATTTCATCACCTGGTCGGCGGCCTGGCGCAGCAGGATACGGCCCACCTCGGTCGAGCCGGTGAAGGTCAGCTTCCTCACCTTGGGGTTCTCGCAGAACTCCTTGCCGATGTCGGACGACCGCGCCGAGGTCACGACCGACAGAAGGCCCTTCGGCACCCCCGCCCGTTCCGCCAGCACCGCCATGGCCAGCGCCGACAGCGGCGTCTCCTTGGCGGGGCGCGCGACGAAGCCGCAGCCCGCGGCCAGCGCGGGGCCGACCTTGCGGCCGATCATGGCGGAGGGGAAGTTCCAGGGCGTGATCGAGGCGGCGACGCCGATGGGCTGGCGGATCACCATGATCCGCTTGTCGGGCTGGTGGCCCGGCACCGTCTCGCCGTAGATGCGCTTGCCTTCTTCGGCGAACCACTCGATGAAGCTGGCGGAATAGGCGATCTCGCCCTTCGCCTCGGCCAGAGGCTTGCCCATCTCGGCGGTCAGGATCGCGGCCAGGTCATCCTGGTTCGCCATCATCAGGTCGAACCACTTGCGCAGCACGTTCGCCCGGTCCTTCGCCGTCCGCGCGGCCCAGGCCTTCATCGCGGCATGGGCGGCGTCGATGGCGCGGGCGACCTCGGCGCGCGACAGGTCCGGCACGGTGCAGATCACGTCGCCACGGGCGGGGTTGGTCACGGCAAAGGTCTTGCCGTCGTCGGCATCGACCCATTCGCCTGCCACGAAGGCCTTGGTCGCAAGAAGCGTCGGGTCCTTCAGCATGGACCTCAGGTCGGAAGCGGTATCGAGCATCTTTCCCTCCCTTCGGGAATGCGTTTTGCTTGGCAAAGCACGGGGCGTCGGCCCTTGTCCAGAGCAACGACACCGGATCGGAGATGTTCCATCATGGACTGGGACGACGCCTATGCCAACGCCGCCCATATCCCCGGCGGGGCGGACTATCCCGACAGGTGGGCGGCCCTTGCCGCCGAGCATCGCGCCATCGAACAGGCCGTCGGCCGTGCGATGCTGAACCTTTCCTACGGGACGCAGGCGCGCGAGGTCTGCGACCTGTTCCTGCCCGCCGGGCCCGCCGCGGGGCTCGTGGTGTTTGTGCATGGCGGCTACTGGCTGCGGTTCGACAAGAGCTTCTGGTCACACCTCGCCGCGGGGCCGACTGCGCGGGGCTGGGCTGTCGCGATCCCGTCCTACACGCTCGCCCCCGAGGCACGCATCGGCGCCATCGTGCGACAGGCCGCCCGTGCGGTCGAGGCGGCCGCCGCCCGCGTGGCGGGCCCCCTGGTCCTTGCCGGACATTCCGCCGGCGGGCATCTTGTCGCGCGGGTCGTCTCGGCCGACGTCGGCCTCGGGGTCCGCGACCGCGTGCGGCGGGTGGTGCCGATCTCGCCCGTGTCAGACCTTGCGCCGCTGATGCGCACGGCGATGAACGCGGACTTGCGGATCGACGAGGCCGAGGCCAGATCCGAAAGCCCCGTCCACCAGCCCGCCCCGGAGGGGATCGAGGTGCATGTCTGGGTCGGCGCCGGCGAACGGCCCGCCTTCCTCGACCAGGCCCGCTGGCTGGCGGGCGCGTGGCGCGCGCAGCTGACGCTGGAGCCCGGGAAGCACCACTTCGACGTGGTGGAAGGGCTTGCGGAGCCGCACAGCCCGCTTTCCCGCGCGCTTCTTGACGGGTTGTCCTAGCCGGTCGTCCGGCAGGCTGCCATCCGCAGGGCCGGCGCCGCGCGCTACAGGTCCTCGACGGTCACGACGCCGGCCACGCCTTTCAGCGCCCCTCTCACCTGCGGCGCCACCGGCAGATCCTCGCCCACCGTCACCTCGACCTCGCCCGGCAGGTCGGGCGCCAGGAGGCAGATCGTCACCGGCCCCCGTGCGCGGTTCGATGCATCGCTGCGCGCCCATTCGAGACGCGAGGCGACCGAGGCCACGGCCTCGATCCGATCGACAAAAACGCGCAGTCCCGAGGCCGCGGCGTCGGCCACCACGGTGTCGATGGGCGACACCGATCGTGCCAACAGCCTCAACTGCTCGCCCTCGGCGGTGGCCTCGACGGTCAGGACCACGTTCTTTCCGGGCTCGAGGTGGTCGCGCGCGGCATCGAGCACGTCCGAGAACACCATCGCCTCGAAAAGCCCGGTGGGGTCCGACAGGCCGACGAAGCCGTAGCGCGTGCCCTTGGCGTTCTTGCGCTCCTGCCGGTAGGCGACGGTGCCGGCGACGCGGGCCACCGCCGGGGCGCGTTCGGCCTGGCGCTGGACCTCGACGAAGCTCTGGATGCCCTTTCGCTTCAGCGCCGCCATATAGTCGTCAAGCGGGTGGCCCGACAGGTAGAAGCCCACGGCCTTGTGCTCTTCGGCCAGCCGTTCGCCCGGCAGCCAGTCCTCGACCGGGGCGATGCGCGGCTCGGGCAGGTCCTCGCCCGCCTCGCCGAACAGCGACACCTGCGCCGAGGCGCGGCCTTCGTGGACCGCGGCCGAATAGGCAACCAGGGCATCCAGCGCGTCGAAAACCCGCCGGCGGTTGCGGTCCAGTTCGTCGAAGGCTCCGGCGCGAGCCAGCATTTCCAGCGGGCGTTTACCGACGCGCTTGAGGTCGACCCGGCGGGCGAAGTCGAACAGCGTCGCGAACGGGCGGCCCTCCCGCGCCTCGGTGATAAGCTTCATCGCCTCGACGCCGACATTCTTCAGCGCGCCGAGGCCGTAGACCACGGCGCCGTCGCGGACGCTGAAGGTCGCCTCGGACCGGTTCACGCACGGCGGCACGATCTGGATGCCGAGGCCCCGCCGCACCTCGTCGGCATAGGTCCCGAGCTTGTCGGTCAGGTGGATGTCGCAGTTCATGACGGCGGCCATGAACTCGACCGGGTGGTTGGCCTTCAGCCACGCCGTCTGGTAGCTGACGACGGCGTAGGCAGCGGCGTGGGACTTGTTGAAGCCGTAGTTGGCGAACTTTTCCAGAAGATCGAAGACCTCGCCCGCCTTCTCCTTCGTGACGCCGTTGGCCAGCGCGCCCTCGATGAACTTCGGGCGTTCCTTGGCCATTTCCTCGGGGATCTTCTTGCCCATCGCCCGGCGCAGCAGGTCGGCGCCGCCGAGGCTGTAGCCGGCCATGACCTGGGCGATTTCCATCACCTGTTCCTGGTAGACGATGATCCCTTGCGTCTCCTGCAGGATGTGGTCGATCGAGGGATGGATCGACTGGCGTTCCTTCAGGCCGTTCTTCACCTCGCAGTAGGTGGGGATGTTCTCCATCGGGCCGGGACGATACAGCGCGACCAGCGCCACGATGTCCTCGATGCAGGTGGGCTTCATGCGCCTAAGCGCATCCATCATGCCCGAGCTTTCCACCTGGAACACCGCGACGGTTTTCGCGCTGGCATAGAGCTCGTAGGACTTCGCGTCGTCCAGAGGGATCGCCCCGATGTCGATCTCGACCCCCCGTGCGCGGAGAAGGTCCAGCGCGTTCTGGATGACGGTCAGCGTCTTGAGGCCGAGGAAGTCGAACTTCACCAGCCCTGCCGCCTCGACCCACTTCATGTTGAACTGGGTCGCCGGCATGTCCGACCGCGGGTCCTGGTAGAGCGGCACCAGCTCGTCCAGCGGCCGGTCGCCGATGACGACGCCCGCGGCATGGGTCGAGGCGTTGCGCAGAAGGCCCTCGATCTGCTGGGCGTAGTCCAGCAGGCGCTTGACGACCTCTTCGGCGCGCGCGGCCTCGCGCAGGCGTTCCTCGCTGGCCAGCGCCTGTTCGATGCTGACGGGCTTCACCCCTTCCAGCGGGATCATCTTCGACAGCTTGTCGACCTGCCCGTAGGGCATCTGCAG
>JALORM010000439.1 GCA_025458985.1 Paracoccaceae bacterium
GGGCTGTTCCCGTCGCAGCGCAGCATGGACGAAAGCGGCCTCAAGGGGCTGGAGGAGGAGCGGCGGCTGGCCTACGTCGGCATCACCCGGGCCGAGGAGCTCTGCACGATCTCGTTCGCCGCGAACCGGCGCATCCACGGCCAGTGGCAGAGCCAGCTTCCCTCGCGCTTCATCGACGAACTGCCCGAGGACCATGTCGACGTGCTGACGCCGCCCGGCCTCTACGGCGGAGGCTACGGGGCCGCCGCGCCGTCGATGGAATCGCGGGTGGCGCGGGCAGACGTCTACAATTCCCCGGGCTGGCGGCGGATGCAGGACCGTATCGCCGACCGCCCCCTAGCCCAGCCGCAGGAGGCGCGGACGGTGACGATCGACCTCGAGGCCGTGTCGGCCTTCAGCGAAGGCGACCGGGTGTTCCACCAGAAGTTCGGCTACGGCACGGTCGCAGGCGTCGAAGGCGACAAGCTCGACATCCTGTTCGACAAGGCGGGCGACAAGAAGGTCGTGGCGCGCTTCGTGGTCGGGGCGAACGCCGCGGGCGACGTTCCGTTCTGACCGTTCCGGCTGTTCAGGCCCGCTTCGATCCCCGGCGGCCAAGAAAAATGGGCCGGAGCACGAGGCTCCGGCCCGAAGGGTTGGCGGCGACCCCAGGGAGGAGGAGGGGGCCACCGCCGGAAACAGAAAGCCCAGGGAGGAGGAGGGGCTTTCTGGTCTCCTGGGCAGTCGCCGTGGCGTCTGCCGTTGAAACCAACTTAGGCGAATGCTGCGCCTGCACAACGGCGAAGGCTGCAATTCTGCCATGCAGCAAATGCATATGATGTTCTGACCTTTTTTTCGGCAGCGCCGCTGATCCGGAAGGCGCCGCGCAAACATTGGGCGCCCCGCGCCAAGCCGAGGCAGCTTCTGGGTGCCGCACCGGCCCCTGGCGCCGAATCATGCATGGAATCTCATGGGAACGGATCCCTCGACCCTTGCTGCAGTGTCTCGCTGCGCGACGATTCATGGTCTCGCATTGCGCCAAAGACGCCTTCACAGCGCTGGAAGCCGGCCGTCGCAGAAAAATTTGGGAATGCATGGGAACGTCTTCCTTGATCAATATGTAGTGCATCGGGCGCAGAGGGATACTAGGAGTCATGAGTCAGCGCGCGAAACGGGCATGATCTGCGGTATTCGAAGGCCATCAGCCCTGCGTGTCTCCCACGGCGTCCCAAGTTTGGAGTTGATTTCCATGAAATCCCATGGCATCCCTTGGCCATGGTGAAGACGGGACAGTAAGGGGCAGCAAGACCCCCCGAACCAGAGGCAGGTTCATACAGGCATCCGCTTTCATCGAAACGAAGAGATCCGGCGCGCGGGCGAGCAGCATCCCCCCAAGTGGCCCGCGCAGCCGGACACCCCCAGCGATGGGACGAGGGCGGCGGATTGGGTGGTGGCAGCAACCCAGTCCGCCGTTTTCCTGTCCGGGACGTCGCTAGGGGCGGCTAGGGGCGAGGCAGAAGGGCGCGGCGACAGTGGCGCGGGTGTTCAGAGGCGAGTTCCGCCAGAAGGTGGACGGGAAGGGCAGGGTCTCGATCCCGGCCAGCTTCCGCCGCGTTCTGGAAGCCCAGGACCCCGACTGGGAAACCGGCAAGCGCCCCCGCTTCATCATCGTCTACGGTGACGACCGCCGCGCACACCTCGAATGCTTCTCGGTCACCGCGATGGAAGATGTCGACGCCCGCGTCGCGCGCATGCAGCGCGGCTCGCCCGAGCGGCGGGTGATGGAGACGCTGCTCTACACGCTGTCGACCGATGCCGAGGTCGACGAGGACGGCCGCATCGTGCTGAGCCAGAAGCTGCGCGACAAGCTGGGGCTCGACGCCGAGGTCTACTTTGCCGGCACCGCCGACACGTTCCAGATCTGGAAGCCCGAGACCTACGAGGCGCGCGAGAAGGCGCGGCTCGACGCCGTGCTCGGCGCGCTTCCCGAGGGCGCCGACGAGTTCTCGCTTCTGCCCGACACGCCCGCGGGAGGAGACTGAGGCATGGCTGCCGCCGCTGCCCGCGCTATGCCGCCCGACAGCCCGCACCTTTCCGTCCTGCTCGGCCCGCTGCTTGAGGCTGTCGCGCCGGTCGGTGGTCTCTGGGTCGACGGCACCTTCGGGGCAGGGGGCTACGCGCGCGGCCTGATCGAGGCGGGCGCCGACCGCGTGATCGGCATCGATCGCGATCCGACGGTGTTCGCGCTGGCCCGGCCATGGGCGGCGGTGCTGGGCGACCGGCTGCGGCTGGTCGAAGGCACGTTTTCGGAGCTGGACGCAATCGCGGGCGAGCCCGTGGACGGCGTCGTGCTGGACCTCGGCGTGTCGTCGATGCAGCTCGACCAGGCCGCGCGGGGTTTCTCGTTCCAGAAGGACGGCCCGCTCGACATGCGGATGGGCGACGAGGGGCCGACGGCGGCCGACCTCGTCAACACCTTGCCCGAGGACCGGCTGGCCGACCTGATCTTCCAGTATGGCGAGGAACGCGCCTCGCGCCGGATCGCGCGGGCCATCGTCGCGGCGCGGCCGCTGCCGCACCTTTCAGGCGCTGCGGATCGCGGTGAATGACGAATTCGGCCAGCTGGTGCGGGGGCTCGAGGCCGCAGAACGCGCCCTGAAGCCCGGCGGACGGCTGGCGGTGGTCAGCTTCCATTCGCTCGAAGACCGCGTGGTGAAGCGCTTCCTGCAGCACCGCGCCGGCGCGGGCGGAGGCAGCCGCCACGCCCCGGTCGCCAAGGCCGCGGTGCCAAGCTTCCGCCTGCTGGGCAAGGCCGTCGCGGCCGACGAGGCCGAACTGGCGCGCAATCCGCGCGCCCGTTCGGCCCGGCTGCGCGTCGCCGAACGGACCGACGCCCCCCCGATGCCTGCCGACC
>JALORM010000440.1 GCA_025458985.1 Paracoccaceae bacterium
CCTTGGCGCGCAGATCGTCACCAACGACCGCTTTCGCGACTGGGTCGAGAGATTTCCCGAAGTCCGGCAGCCCGGGCATCTTGTCCGGGGCAACTACCGGGACGGCGCGCTGTGGCTCGACCTCGGCAACCCGGCCGCCGCGAATCCGGAAAGGGCAGCGCTTCAGACCGTGTCGAGGTAAAGCTCGACCTGCTCGGCCTCGCTCAGCTCGGCCATGTAGTGGATTTCCTGCTTCTTGGTCTGCAGGTAGTTCCGCACGAGCTCGGCCTGGAAGATGCGGGGCACGATGGTGCTGCGTTCGAAGGCCGTGACGGCGCCTTCCCAGGTGTCGGGGATCTGCGGCAGGTCCAGCGCATAGGCATTGCCCTCGATCGGCGGTGGCGGCTCCAGCCCGTGTTCGATCCCGTCGAGCGCCGAGCCCAGGATCGCGGCAATCATAAGGTAGGGGTTCACGTCCCCGCCCGAGACGCGGTGCTCGATCCGCCGGGCCTTCGGGCTGCCCGACGGGATGCGGATCGCGGCGGTGCGGTTCTCGTAGGCCCAGGCGATGCCCGTCGGCGCGTGCCGCTCGGGCACCAGCCGGTCATAGCTGTTGCCGTGGGGCGCGAAGATCAGCGTCAGGTCGGGCAGCGCCTCGAGGCAGCCCGCGACGGCGTGGCGCAACCCGGGCGATCCACCCTCGGTCCCGTCGTCGAAGATGTTGCGACCTTGGGCGTCCAGGACCGAGAAATGCGTGTGCATCCCGTTGCCCGCGAACTGCTCGTAGGGCTTGGCCATGAAACTGGCCGCAAAGCCGTGCTTGCGGGCGAGCCCCTTGACCAGAAGCTTGAAGAGCCAGGCATCGTCGGCGGCCTTCATCGCGTCGGGACCGTGCTGGAGGTTGACCTCGAACTGGCCCGGCCCGGATTCCGATATGGCCGTGTCGGCCGAGATGTCCATCGCCTCGCAGGCGTCATAGAGCGCCGAGAAGAACACGTCGAAGGCGTCGAGCGCGCGCAGCGCCAGCGTCTCGCCCCCCGTCCGGCGTTTGCCCGACCGGGGCGAGGGCGGTACGCGGGGCGTATGGCCGCTGTCGTCGATCAGGTAGAATTCCAGCTCGGTCGCCACGACGGGTGTCAGCCCGCGCGCGGCATAGCGGTCGACGACCGCCCTCAGCGCATGGCGGGGGTCGCCTTCGTAGGGACGGCCGTCCTCGTGGAACATCCAGATCGGCAAAAGCGCGGTCGGCGCCTCGAGCCAGGGCATGGGCAGGAAGCCCCGTTCGGTGGGCAGCAGCACCCCGTCCATGTCGCCCGCATCGAAGACCAGCGGGCTGTCCTCGATGTCCTCGCCCCAGATGTCGAGGTTCAGGACCGAAAAGGGAAAGCGCGTGCCCTCGGACAGGATCTTGTCGGCAAAGCGCGCCGGGATGCGTTTGCCGCGCGCCTGCCCGTTCAGGTCGGCGGCGGCGACGCGGATGGTGCGGACATCGGGATGGGCGTGGAACCAGTCCTTCACGTGGGTCACCGGATCAGTTGCGGGCGGTAGCGGACGCGCGAGCGCCGCTCGGCGGGCAGGTGGCGGTTGAGCCGGCGGTTCACCAGCCCGAAGCCGCCGATGATCGCCAGCGTCAGGATCACGAAATAGAAGCCGACGATCGGGTAGGGGATGAACGGGTTGAAGGTGCGGTCGGCGAAGTAGCTGGCGTAGTAAAGCGCGTCGCCCCGCTGCTGCACCGCTGGAAAGCCCGAGAAGAAGACCAGCGCGGTCGCGTGGAACAGGAAGATCGCCTCGTTGGTATAGGCGGGCCACGCCAGCCGCAGCATCGTCGGCCAGACGATCCGGCGGAACCTTGGCCAGCCCGACATGCCGTAGGCGTCGGCGGCCTCGATGTCGCCCTTGGGGATCGACTTCAGCGCGCCGTGGAAGATCTCGGCCGAATAGGCGGCGGTGTTCAGGAACAGCACCACCGCCGCCCCGAGCCAGGCGGCCGCGAACGGCTCGAAGACCGGGTGGGCCTGCTTCAGCGACAGGAACAGGAAGTAGGCGAAGAAGAACTGGATGAACAGCGGCGAGCCGCGGAACACCAGCACGAACCATTCGGACGGCTTGCGCAGCCAGGGCGACCGGGCGCTCTTGCCCAAGGCGACGGCATTGGCCAGGAAGAACCCGGCCAGCAGCGCGACGGCACCGAAATAGACGTTCCAGATCATCCCCGAGCCGATCAGGGTGAACTGCTCGCAAAGCGTGTATTCGGTCGGCAGCCGGCGTTCGCCGTAGCCGAGGCTGCGCAGGGCGTAGTCTCCGATCGTCTGCCAGCAGCTCATGCGGCGGCCGCCCTGCGTTGTGCTTCGCCCGCCGCGGTCGCCTGGCCATGGGTCAGGCGCAGCATCAGGCGGTCGAGCACGATCTCGGACAGGCGCGTGAAGGAAAGGTAGAAGACCAGCAGGAACAGGAAGTACCACATCCGCCAGTCGCCGTGCGGATAGTCGGTGAACTGCGGGGTCTTGGTTCCGCCAAGCTCGCGCGCCCAGTAGACGATGTCCTTGACGCCCAGCAGGAACAGAAG
>JALORM010000441.1 GCA_025458985.1 Paracoccaceae bacterium
AGGGGACAGGCTCGAACGGCTCGGACAGGCGGTCCGCCGCGACCTTGTAGTCGCCCGACACGACCCAGACCTCGCCCGCCCTCTCGATCCGGATCTGGGCCGACCCGGGGACGTGCCCCGCAGGGTGGAAGCTGACCGTGACCCCGCCGATCCGGCGCGCCTCGCCGAAGCGGATCGTCTCGACCGCCACGCCCAGGCGGTGCCGGATCACCGGCGCCGCCGCCTCGGTCGCGAGATACGCCTTGTGGCCCCAGCGTGCGTGGTCGGAATGGCCGTGCGTGACCAGCGCCCGGTCGACCGGGCGCCACGGATCGACGTAGAAGCCCCCAGCCTCGCACCAGAGGCCGCGGTCGGTCGCGGTCAGAAGGTCGGCAGCAGCCATTTTCGTAAGGGTAGCACGCCCAAGGTGCAGGGCCAGAGCGCCGCGTCGCGCGGATGGCGCACTCCGGCCGCGACCCGATCTCCCGGCGGCGCTTTCCCCGCCGCCGCTGCGCCCTATCTGTGCGTCGGGAACCCCGGAAGGGCCCGGGCGGGCTGACAATGCGGAGGACATTGCCATGAAGCGCAGCGCAACAGCCGTATGGAGCGGAGACCTCAAGGGTGGCAAGGGCCGTCTCGACAGCCAGAGCGGCGCGCTGTCGGGCGTGCCCTACGGCTTTCGCGGCCGCTTCGAGGACGAAACCGGCCGGTCCGGCACCAATCCCGAGGAGCTGATCGCCGCGGCCCATGCGGGCTGCTTTGCGATGCAGCTCAGCCATTTCCTTGCCGAGAACGGCACCCCGGCCGAGGAGCTGCGCGCCACCGCCGAGGTCGAGCTGGTGCCCGGCACCGGCATCACCGGCAGCGCCCTGAAGCTGGCCGCGAAGGTGCCGGGGATCGATGCCGACACGTTCCGCACGCTTGCCGACAAGGCCAAGGCCGAATGCCCCGTCTCGCGCGCGCTGGGCGCGATCACGGTGACGCTCGACGCCGATCTCGCCTGACAGCACTCCGTTGCGCCGTGGCGGTACCCGGGCGCCGGCGGGTTGCGCCGGGTCGCCCCGCCGCCCTATGTCTGAGGCAGCGCAACGCACGAGGTTCCCCGATGCTCTTCTGCCTTCCCCGCCCCGTCTTCGACGCCAACGCCGCAGCGGCGGGAGAGTTCGGCGCCCTGCCGGACTGGGACCTGGGCGACCTCTACCCCGCGCCGGACGCGCCCGAGGTCGGGCGCGACCTCGACTGGCTGAAAGGCGCCTGCGCCGATTTCGCCGCCGCCTACGAAGGCAGGCTGGCCAGCCTCGACGCCGCGGGCATGCTGGCCTGCATCGGGGCTTACGAGGATATCGAGCGCATCGCCGGGCGGCTCATGTCCTACGCGGGCCTGCGCTACTACCAGAACACGCTCGACCCCGCGCGCGCCAAGTTCATGTCGGACTGCCAGGACAAGGTGACCGACTACACCACACCGCTGGTGTTCTTCAGCCTGGAATTCAACCGGATCGAGGATGCCGCCTACGCGGCGCTGTTCGCCGACGCGGGCCTTGCGCGCTACAAGCCTGTCTTCGACCGGATGCGTGCGATGAAGCCGCACCAGCTGTCGGACGAGCTGGAGAAGTTCCTGCACGACCAGTCGGTCGTCGGCGCGTCGGCGTGGAACAAGCTGTTCGACGAGACCATGGCGGGCCTCGGCTTCGAGGTCGATGGCGAGGCGATGAGCCTCGAGGCGACGCTGAACCTTCTGACCGACACCGACCGGGCGAAGCGCGAGGCCGCGGCGCACGAACTGGCGCGGGTGTTCCAGACCAACATCAAGCTCTTCGCCCGCGTCCACAACACGCTGGCCAAGGAGAAGGAGATTTCCGACCGCTGGCGCAAGATGCCCACCCCGATGCACGGCCGGCACCTGTCGAACCATGTCGAGCCCGAGGTGGTCGAGGCGCTGAGGAACGCCGTCGTCGCGGCCTACCCGAAGCTCAGCCACCGCTACTACGCGCTGAAGGCGAAGTGGATGGGGCTCGAAAAGCTCCAGGTCTGGGACCGCAACGCGCCCCTGCCGATGGAGGAAAAGCGCGTCTGGCAGTGGACGGACGCGAAGGACCTCGTCCTTGACGCCTACGCGGGCTTCGACCCGCGGATGGCCGACCTCGCCCGGCCCTTCTTCACCGACGGCTGGATCGATGCCGGCGTCAAGCCCGGCAAGGCTCCTGGCGCCTTCGCGCACCCCACGGTGACGGACGTGCATCCCTACGTGATGCTGAACTACCTCGGCAAGCCGCGGGATGTGATGACGCTGGCGCACGAGCTGGGCCACGGCGTCCACCAGCGCCTCGCGGCGGGGCAGGGGGAACTTCTGTCCTCCACCCCCCTGACGCTGGCCGAGACGGCCTCCGTCTTCGGCGAGATGCTGACCTTCCAGCGCCTGCTCGACGGGGCGAAGTCCCCGGCCGAGCGCAAGGTCCTGCTGGCCGGCAAGGTCGAGGACATGATCAACACCGTCGTCCGCCAGATCGCCTTCTACGACTTCGAGGTGAAGCTCCACCACGCCCGGCGCGAGGGGGAGCTGACGCC
>JALORM010000442.1 GCA_025458985.1 Paracoccaceae bacterium
GGACGCGCGCACAAAGCTACTGCCAGCCTGACTGACCCCCGCGCGCGGTGGTCGGCCTGCGATGCGCCGATGTCGCTGCCGGCGGGCAGCGTTCGGTGGGGTCGCAGTGCGGAAGGGGCGGCCCGACCGATCGACGGGGGCCGCCGAGCGTGTCAGGGGATTGGCGTTCCGGATAGCGGCGGCAAGGCCAGAGTCCCCGGGTGCCGCACAGGGCGATGGTCGCCGCTCCGCCAATCTCGGTGCGCGCTGCGACCCGGACAATCCGCACGCGCCGCTTGAGGGATCGGTGCCCGCACCCGGGCCTGGCACCGCATGGCCGCTTGCAGCGCGACCCGTCTCAGGCGCTGCGGGCGACGTCGACGCCGCGCGCGGCGAGGGCCGTCAGAAGCGCCCCGCCCGGCGGGACCACCTCATCGGGAAGCGACAGGGCGCGGCCGTCCGCGAGGTCGAGCAGCACCCGGCGCCGTCCGCCCTTGTCGGACAGAAGCGCCGCACGCCGGATCTGGGCCAGCGCCACCTCGCGCTCTTCCCCTTCGCGCCACCAATGCAGGTGACCGGCGGCGAGTTCGAGCCCCGACCGGGGGTCGAAGAGCAGCGACCAGATGAGGAACGGCAGCGGCAGGCCCGCGGCCGCAGCGATGAGCGGGACATTGGCCGTCAGGCCGCCCGCGATCAGGAAACCCGCGGAAGCCCCGAGTGCGGCCCAGAGGGCGCCGCGGGTCTTGCGATGTTCGAACTTGTACTCGACGGCTCTCATGGGCGTGATCTTCGCTGTGAATGTGGCGGAAGGATGGGAAGTGCGTGGAAATCGTGGAGCAGACGCGGCCGACGGGCCCGGACCCCACCTCCGGGCAACCCGCGCGGCCACGCGGGGCACGTCTGCCCCGGACGAATGGTGCCGCGTCCCGGGAGGTTCGCCGCGCGACGCGATCACGCCGCGGCAAGCAGCCGGGCGACCATCTCGCCTGTGTCGGGCGAGAGGCCGGGCGCCGCGCCGATCCGAAGCAGCTCGGCCTTGATCAGTGCCTGCCGGTCGAAGTCGTAGATCGGCCATGTCTCGAAGGCCCGAGGCGTATCAGCCAGTCGGCTACCAGCCTGTAGGACGCGCCCGAGGGGTCGTGGAAGCCTGCCGCATGGCCGCTCAGCGCCCCGATCACGGCCCGGAAGCGGTTGGGGTTCTTCCAGTCGAAGTCGGGATGCCCGGTCAGCGCCCCCGCGACGGCCGCTGCGCGGTCGGGCGCCGCGGCCGCGATCTGCAGCGCGAACCACTTGTCGAGCACCAGCCGGTCGCCCTTCCAGCGCCGGTAGAACGCGGCAAGCTCCTCCTGCCCCGCACCGATCCTCAGAAGGCAGGAGAGCGCGCCCAGCTCTTCGGTCATGTTGTCGGCCTCGCGGAACTGGCGCGCCGCCCGCCGCCCGCCGTCGAGCCGCGACAGATAGCCCAGCGCCGCAAGCCTGAGCGCACGGCAGCCAGCCGCGCGGGCATCGGGCGTGTAGGGGCCGGGGACGCGCATCGCCTCGTAAAGCCCGGGCAGGTCCGCCTCGAGACGCCGGGCGACGGCCGTCTCCAGCCGTTCGCGCGCGGCATGGATGGCCCAGGGGTCGGGGATCACGCCCGCGCCGCTGAGCGTCTGGGCCATGTCGTCCTCGGACGGCAGCCGCAGCGCAAGCGCACGGAAGGCCGGATCGAGCGTCTCGTCGCGGGCGAGGCGCGCCAGCGCGTCGAGGTAGGCAGGGCCGGGGGCGGCGCCTTCGGTCACCATCCACCCGAGCACGTCCTTGGCGAGCGCCCGCCCTGCTTCCCACCGGTTGAAGGGATCGGTGTCGTGCGCCAGAAGGAAGGCGCGCTCCTCGGGCGTGACCTTGCGGTCCAGCATCACGGGCGCCGAGAAGCCGCGCAGGATCGAAGGCACCGGGCGTGCGGCCAACCCTTCGAAGCGGAAGCTCTGGCTGACCCCCGTCATCTCGAGCACCGTCGTCGGCACCACCTCGTCACCGTTGGGGTTGAGGAGCCCGACCGCGATCGGGATCACCCGCGGCGCCGGTTTCGGCCACTTGCCCTGGACCAGCGTCTGCTGGTGGAAGGTGAGCGTGTAGGTGCCGTCCGACCAGGCCTCGGTGACCTTCAGCCGTGGGGTCCCGGCCTCGGTGTACCAGCGCTTGAACTGGGTCAGGTCGCGGCCCGTCGCGTCCTCGAACACCTTCAGCCAGTCCTCGATGGTCGCGGCGTCGCCGTCGTGGCGGTCGAAGTAGAGGTCAAGCGCGCGGCGGTAGGCATCGTCGCCCACCAGACACTTGAGCATGCCGATCACCTCGGCGCCCTTCTCGTAGACGGTCGCGGTGTAGAAGTTGTTGATCTCGACGTAGGACGAGGGCCGCACCGGGTGGGCGAGCGGACCCGCATCCTCGCGGAACTGGCGCGCGCGCAGGGTCAGCACGTCCTCGATCCGCTTGACCGGGGCCGAGCGCATGGCGGCGGTGAACTGCTGGTCGCGGAAGACGGTCAGCCCCTCCTTCAGGCAGAGCTGGAACCAGTCGCGGCAGGTGATGCGGTTGCCGGTCCAGTTGTGGAAGTACTCGTGGGCGATGATCCCCTCGATCCGCTCGTAGTCGGCATCGGTCGCGGTCTCGGGGCTGGCCAGCACGTACTTGGAGTTGAAGATGTTCAGCCCCTTGTTCTCCATCGCGCCCATGTTGAAGTCGTCGACCGCGACGATGCTGAACACGTCGAGGTCATATTCCCGGCCGTAGGTTTCTTCGTCCCACTGCATCGACCGGATCAGGCTGTCCATCGCGTAGGCGCACTTGCCCTCGTCGCCGGGCCGGACCCAGATGTTGAGAGCGACCTCGCGGCCCGAGCGGGTGACGAAGCGGCCCGGATGCGCGACGAGGTCGCCCGCGACCAGCGCGAAGAGGTACGAGGGCTTCGGCCAGGGGTCGTGCCAATCGGCCCAGCCGGGGCCCGAAGCAACGGGATTGCCGTTCGACAGAAGCACCGGCAGGTCGCTTTCGATCCTGACGCGAAACGGCGCCATGACGTCGGGGCGGTCGGGGTAGAAGGTGATCTTGCGGAAGCCCTCGGCCTCGCACTGGGTGCAGTACATGCCGTTCGACATGTAGAGGCCTTCGAGCGCGGTGTTCGACTGCGGGTCGATCTCGACTTCGGCCTCCCAGGTGAAGGGCGCATCGGGGACCGCGGCGGTGAGCGCGCCGGGGCCGACCTCGGCGCCTGCGTCACGGCCGTCGATGGTGGCGCCGACCAGCGAAAGCCCCTCGCCGTGGAGCCGGAATGTCCGGTCGTCGGTTGCGGGGTTGGGGCGGAAGCGGATGCGGCTTGTCACCCGCGTGCGGGTCGGGTGGAGGCGGAAGGTGAGATGTACGTCTTCCACCAGCCAGGGCGGGGGCGTGTAGGCCTCGAGGTGCACGGGGGCGGGGGCGGCATCCTTCATCGGGGTCCTCCGGTCGGGCGGTCGCGGG
>JALORM010000443.1 GCA_025458985.1 Paracoccaceae bacterium
CGCGTCGTCGCCCCGCCCGTGCCCGCCGGGATCAGGCGCCCGACGATCACGTTCTCCTTCAGGCCGACAAGCTTGTCGCGCTTGCCCTGGACGGCCGCTTCGGTCAGCACCCGCGTCGTCTCCTGGAACGAGGCTGCCGAGATGAAGGAGCGCGTCTGCAACGAGGCCTTGGTGATGCCCAGAAGCACCGGCTCGCCCACCGACGGCCGCCCGCCGCGCGCCTCGACCTTGGCATTCTCCTCGTCGAACTCGGCCTTGTCGAGATGCTCGCCCGCAAGAAACGTGGTGTCACCCGACTCGATCACCTCGATCTTCTGCAGCATCTGCCGCACGATGACCTCGATGTGCTTGTCGTTGATCTTCACGCCCTGCAGCCGGTAGACGTCCTGCACCTCGTCGATGAGGTAGTCGGCCAAGGCCTCCACCCCCATGATGCGCAGGATGTCATGCGGCGCGGGGTTGCCGTCCATGATGTAGTCGCCCTTCTGGACGAAGTCGCCTTCGGCCACCGGGATGTGCTTGCCCTTGGGCACCATGTACTCGACGGGCTGCAGCGTCTCGTCATCGCGTGGTCCTTCGGCCGGCGCGCCTCGAACAGTTCCGCCACGCGGGGAAGGCCCCCGGTGATGTCCTTGGTCTTGGCGCCCTCGCGCGGGATCCGCGCCACCACGTCGCCGGCCTTGATCTCGCCCCCGTCCTCCAGCGACAGGATCGCGTCGACCGACATCGGATAGCTGACCGGCGCGCCGGCGTCGTTGCGCACCGGCTCCCCGGTCTTGGGATCCATCACGATGACTTCCGGCTTGAGGTCGCTACCGCGCGGGACAGACCGCCAGTCGGCAACGATCTTCTGCGTCATGCCGGTTGCGTCGTCGGTCTCTTCCCGGATCGACAGGCCCGACACGAGGTCGACGAACTTCGCCACGCCGCCTTGTTCGGCGATGATCGGCAGGGTGTAGGGGTCCCATTCGAAGAGCTTGGCGCCCCGCTTCACCTTCTCGCCGTCCTTGACAAACAGCTTCGAGCCGTAGCTCAGCTTGTGGGCGGCGCGCTCCTGGCCCTTCTCGTCGACGATGGCCACGACCATGTTCCGCGCCGTCACGATCAGGTCGCCCGAGGCGTTGGTGATCGTCGCGGGGTTGCGGAACTCGATCTTGCCCTCCTGGCTGGCTTCCAGGAACGACTGCTGGCCGCCCTGCGCGATGCCGCCGATGTGGAACGTCCGCATCGTGAGCTGGGTGCCCGGCTCGCCGATCGACTGCGCCGCGATGATGCCCACCGCCTCGCCGACGTTGACCATCGTGCCGCGCGCGAGGTCGCGCCCGTAACACATGGCGCAGACGCCTTCCTCGGCTTCGCAGGTCAGCGGCGAGCGGATCTTGACCGCCACGATCCCTGAGGCCTCGATCAGGTCCGCCTTGCGCTCGTCGATCAGCTCGCCCGTGGTGGCGATCACCTCGTCGGTGCCGGGGCGCAGCACGTCCTCGGCCGAGACGCGGCCGAGGACCCGCTCGGCCAGCGACGAGACCACCTCGCCGTCGTTCACCGCGGCCTTCGCCGTGATGAAGCGGTCGGTGCCGCAGTCCTGGCTGCGGATGATGCAGTCCTGCGCCACGTCCACGAGACGCCGGGTGAGGTAGCCCGAGTTCGCTGTCTTCAGGGCAGTGTCGGCCAAGCCCTTGCGGGCGCCGTGGGTCGAGTTGAAGTACTCGAGCACCGTCAGGCCTTCCTTGAAGTTCGAGATGATCGGCGTCTCGATGATCTCGCCCGAGGGCTTGGCCATCAGGCCGCGCATGCCACCGAGCTGCTTCATTTGCGCAGGCGAACCCCGCGCCCCCGAATGGCTCATCATGTAGACGCTGTTCGGCTCCTTCTCGGCGCCGGCATCGTCGAAGCGGACCGCCGAGATCTCCTTCATCATCTCGCCGGCGACGGCGTCCGAGCACTTGGACCAGGCATCGACGACCTTGTTGTACTTCTCACCCTGGGTGATCAGGCCGTCCATGTACTGCTGTTCGAACTCCTTCACCTGCTCGCGCGTCTCGTTCACGATGTCCCACTTGTTGTGCGGGATCAGCATGTCGTCCTTGCCGAACGAGATGCCGGCGCGGAACGCCTCGCGGAAGCCCAAGGACATGATCTGGTCGCAGAAGATGACCGACTCCTTCTGGCCGCAGTAGCGGTAGACGGTGTCGATGACCTGCTGCACCTCCTTCTTGCGCAGAAGGCGGTTGACCAGCTCGAACGGGGCCTTGGTGTTGAGCGGCAGCATCGCGCCGAGGCGCACGCGGCCCGGCGTGGTGTCGAACCGCTTCCAGACCTCGTTGCCTTCCTCGTCGATCTGCTTGATCCGCGCCTTGATCCGCGTGTGCAGGTGCACCTCGCCGGCGGCCAGCGCATGCTCGACCTCCTCGGGGTTCGCGAAGGCCATGCCCTCGCCCTTCATCCCCTTGCGCTCCATCGAGACGTAGTAGAGCCCCAGCACCATGTCCTGCGACGGCACGATGATGGGCGAGCCGTTGGCCGGCGACAGCACGTTGTTCGTGCTCATCATCAGCACGCGTGCTTCCAGCTGGGCCTCCAGCGACAGAGGCACGTGCACGGCCATCTGGTCGCCGTCGAAGTCGGCGTTGAACGCCGCGCAGACCAGCGGGTGCAGCTGGATCGCCTTGCCTTCGATCAGGATTGGCTCGAAGGCCTGGATGCCCAGACGGTGCAGCGTCGGCGCGCGGTTCAGCAGCACGGGGTGTTCGCGGATGACTTCATCCAGGATGTCCCAGACCTCGGGGCGCTCTTTCTCGACCAGCTTCTTCGCCTGCTTCACGGTCGACGACAGGCCCTTGGCCTCCAGCCGCGAGTAGATGAACGGCTTGAAGAGCTCGAGCGCCATCTTCTTCGGCAACCCGCACTGGTGCAGCTTCAGCTCCGGCCCGGTGCCCGGTGACGATGACCGAACGGCCCGAGAAGTCGACGCGCTTGCCCAGAAGGTTCTGACGGAACCGGCCCTGCTTACCCTTCAGCATGTCCGACAGCGACTTCAGCGGGCGCTTGTTGGCACCCGTGATGACGCGGCCCCGGCGGCCGTTGTCGAACAGCGCATCGACCGATTCCTGCAGCATCCGCTTCTCGTTGCGGATGATGATGTCGGGCGCGCGCAGCTCGATCAGCCGCTTGAGGCGGTTGTTGCGGTTGATGACGCGGCGGTAGAGGTCGTTGAGGTCCGAGGTCGCGAACAGCTCGGGCGGGATCACGGGGACGACGGTCAGGACCATCCACTCGGGCCGGTTGCCGGACTCGAGGAAGTTCTCGACCATCTTCAGCCGCTTGATGATCTTCTTGGGCTTCAGCTCGCCCGTCGCGACCTTGAGATCCTCGCGCAGCTGCTCGGCCTCGGCGTCGAGGTCGATCGCCGCAAGCATCTC
>JALORM010000444.1 GCA_025458985.1 Paracoccaceae bacterium
AGCCCGTAGGTCCAGGCGTGGTAGGGGCAGACGATGGACCGCGCGTTGCCGCGCCCTTCCAGCAGCGTCGACATCCGGTGCCGGCAGACGTTCGACATCGCGCGCAAGGTCCCCGCGCCGTCGCGCAGCACGATCACGGGTTCGCCCGCGATGGTCATCGTCATGTAGTCGCCGGGGTTGGGCAGCGCCTCGGCGCGGCCCGCGCAGAGCCACTCGCGCGCGAAGATCCGGCGTTCCTCCAGCGCGGTGAATTCGGCCGAGGTATAGACCGATTTCGGCATCGCACGCGCCTGGGCGAAGGGCACAGCGACGCTGGCGCAGAGTTCCTCGGCCGGCGAGGGGACGGTTTCGTCACGGGCCATGGGGCACCTTGCAGGGCTGACCGTTGCGGCCAGCCTAGCAGGGCGCAAGGCGCTTGTCGCGGGCCTCGCTCGCGCCCTATCGTGCCGCGGGGACAACGGAGGACAGAATGCGCGAGCTTGTGCGTGGCGAGCTGACCCGGCTCGGCAATACCTGCCGATGGTCGCTCGACGGGTGGCGCGCCGCATGGGCCACGGAAAAGTCGCTGCGGCAATGGACGGCCGTCAACCTCGCGTCGGCCGCGCTGGCGCTGAGCCTCGATCTGACCGCCGGCGAGCGCGCGCTGATCCTTGCGCTGGGTCTGCTGGTGCTGGTGGCCGAACTGGTCAACTCGGCGCTCGAGGACGCCGTCGACTACATCTCGACCGCGCGCGACCCGCGCGCAAAACGCATCAAGGACATCGGCAGCGCGGCCGTGGCGGTGACGGCGTTGGCCGGGGGCGTGGCCTGGGCGGCGATCCTGATCGGCTGAAGCCCGTCGCGGCCGAACCCCGGAACGGGCAGGATCCGGGGACGGTCCGGCAAGGGTGGAATCGGCCGCCGGCGATCCGCGATCCGTGCTAGCCTTGGCCGCGACACAGAGGAAGGGGACGTCATGGACCTTGCGGAGGCGGCGAAGCTCATCGAGCTGGCCTACGAGGGAAAGCTCGGCACCAAGGTCGAGACCGAGATCAACAACCAGGGGGCGCAGGCGTACCTCTTGAAGGACAAGACCCTGGTCATTCCGGGCACCAACGAGACCAACGACTGGGGGGACTTCAACCTGAACGTCTCGCGCGGGGACAGCGGCCGGGGCTGGCATGCGGGCTTCCTGCGCCATGCGCAGCTCGTCTATCCCTTCGCGAAGGGCGGCAAGGCCAAACGGGTGGTCGGCCATTCGCTGGGCGCGGCCTCTGCCCAGATCGTGGCCGCCTCGCTCGGCATTCCGGCGCTGTGCCTGGCATCGCCGCGGACGCTGACCGGCAAGAAGCGTTTCAAGGGCGAGGGCCAGATCCTCAACCTCTGCCGGTTCGATGACGCGGTCTGCTACCTGCCCTTTGCCTTCCTCGGGTTCCGCCACCTCGGCAAGGTGCACTGGATCGCGCCGCGCGAGATGCAGTCCGAAGGCAGCCACCGGGTTGGCGACTACCTGCGCGCCCTTGCGCAGGGGACGGTGAAGCCGGTACTGCCCCCCGACCCGATCCTGGCCTGAGGCGGCAAGCGCCGGCGACGCGGGTCCACGTCGCTCGCCCGGATTTGAACGGCGCGCGGCGCCGGTCTGTGGTAGTCTGTCCGCCAGGGGCGCGCATCGCGCCCCGCCGACGTCCCAGGGGCTCCCTTCCGGGCCCGCCGCGTCGAACCGGAAGCAAGCCCCCTCAACCCGAGGGAGGCCTCGCATGCCAAGAACCATCGGAAACCCGCTGTCCTGGACGGTGCAGGCCGTGGCGGGGGGCGGACGCCAGCTGGGCGCGGGCACAGCCGCGCTTGCGGGATCGGCATACGACGAGGTGACCTTGCGCCGGATCGGCACGGAGGACATCCGCGAAGCCCTGCGCAAGGGCCTCGACGACTTCGGCGCCTTCCGCAGCTACGTCGTCTTCCTCTGCCTGATCTACCCGGTCGCGGGGTTGTGCCTGGTGTGGCTGACCGCCCGGCAGGAGATGCTGCCGCTGGTCTTTCCGCTGATCTCGGGTTTTGCGCTGGTCGGCCCGATCGCCACGGTCGGCCTGCAGGAACTGAGCCGCCGGCGCGAACGCGGCCTGGCCACCAGCCTTGGCGAAGCCTTCGCTCCGATCTTCACCCCCGCCTTCGGGCCCATCCTTGCGCTGAGCGCGTATCTGGCCGCCCTGTTCGTCCTGTGGGTCGTCGCGGCGCGGGCGATCTGGCTTCTCACGCTGGGACCGGACGTGCCCGACTCGGCCGCCGCCTTCCTCGCCGATGTCGTGACCACGCCGGCCGGCTGGGCGATGATCGTCGCCGGCGTCGCCGCGGGATTCGTCTTCGCGGTCGCCGCGCTGGCCGTCAGCGTGCTGTCGTTTTCGCTCGTTCTCGACCGCCAGATGGGGGTGTCGCAGGCCGTGGCGACCTCGGTCCGCTTCACCCGCGAGAACCCGCAGGCGGTGGCCACCTGGGGCGCGGTGGTGGCGGGCCTGCTGATCCTCGGCGCGATCCCCGTGCTGATCGGCCTCGCGTTCGTCCTGCCGCT
>JALORM010000445.1 GCA_025458985.1 Paracoccaceae bacterium
GCGGCGATCTCGTCCCAGAAGGTCTGGGCGGCGGTCTCGACCTGGGCCCATTCGGCATCGGGGATGGTGGTCAGCTGCAGCTTGCCGCCGTTGATGCGCAGGTCGGCCTCGCCCGCCCAGTACCAGTGCTGGCGGTAGTAGTGGCTCTGCTCGCAGCAGACGCGGAACAGTTCCTGCAGATGTGCCGGCACGGCGTTCCAGCGCTCCTGGTTGGCGAAGAAGTGGCCGATCCAGGCGCCCGAGATGTTGTTGGTCAGGAAGTAGTTCGTCACGTTCGACCAGCCGACGGTGTAGACCTCGGTGATCCCCGACCAGGCGATCCCGTCAAGCTCGCCGGTCTGCATGGCGACCTCGATGTCCTCCCACGGCAGCGTCACCGGCACCACGCCGAACTGGGCGAGGAAGCGGCCCGCGGTGGGGAAGGTGAAGACGCGCTTGCCGTTGAGGTCGGCGAGCGAATTGATCGGGTCCTTGGTCGAGAAGTGGCAGGGGTCCCAGGCGCCGGCCGAGATGTGCTGGACGCCGACCTTGGCGTATTCCTCTTTCCAGATCGCGTCGAGGCCGTACTTGTAGAACAGCGCCGGCACGTCGAGCGAATAGCGCAGCGCCAGCGGGAAGTAGCCGCCGAACACGGTGACCTCGGTGGGCGAGGCCATCGAGTCGTCGTCGGACTGCACCGCGTCGATGGTGCCCGCCTGCATCGCGCGGAACAGCTCGGCGGTGGGCACCAGCTGGTCGGCGGTGAAAAGCTCGATCTCCATCTGGCCGTCGGCGATGGTGTTGAAGCTGTCGATGGCGGGCTTGATCACCTGTTCGGCGAGCGCCGGTCCGGCATAGGTCTGCAGCCGCCACTTGATCGGCGCCTGGGCCTTCACGACCGTCGGCGCGGCCAGCGCGGCGGCACCGCCCACGGCGCCGGTGGTCAGGAACTTGCGTCTTGAGGTCATGGTCGTCTTCTCCTTGCTGGGTGGTTTCCGGGCGGGTTGGGCCCCGCCTCGTTGGGGTCTTCAGTCTCCGTACACGGTCTTGGGCAGCCAGAGCGCGATGTCGGGGAAGGCCATCACGAGGACCAGCGCCACGATCATCACGCCGACGAAGGGGATCGCTGACAGGTAGATGTCGCGCAGGCGGACCTCGGGCGGGGTCATCGCGCGCATCAGGAACAGGTTGTAGCCGAAGGGCGGGGTCAGGTAGGCGATCTGGCAGGTGATGGTGTAGAGCACGCCGTACCAGACCAGCACGAATTCCCGCGGGATGCCGAGGTCGAGCGTGGCGACGAGCGGCACATAAAGCGGCGCCACGATCACCAGCATCGCGGTGTCGTCGAGGAACATCCCCATGACCAGGTAGCTGAGCTGCATCAGGATCAGGATGGTCCAGGGGCTGAGGCCCAGGCGATCGACGAAATAGCCCTCGATCGCATTGACTGCGCCGAGGCCGTCGAACACCGCGCCGAAGGTCAGCGCGGCGAGGATGATCCACATGAACATGCAGGACACGGCCAGCGTGTTGCGGGTGGCGGTCTCGAACACCTCGCGGGTGAAGCGGCCCTTCCAGACCGCCCCGGCCACCGTCACCAGCGCGCCCACGACCGAGCTTTCGACAAGGCTGGTCCAGCCGTTGATGAAGGGCACCATCATGGTGGCGAAGATGATCAGCGGCAGGGCGCCCGCGCGCAGCAGGCGCAACTTCTCGGCCCGGGTGATCTGGGCGCGTTCCTCGGCCGGCAGGACCGGGCCGAGGTGCGGCTGGATCCGGCAGCGCGCCCAGATGTAGGCCACGAACATCGCCGCCATCATCAGCCCCGGGATCACGCCGGCAAGCCACAGCTGGCTGACCGGCGCCCGCGCGATCATCGCGAACAGCACCAGCACGACCGAGGGCGGGATCAGGATACCGAGGGACGAGCCCGCCTGGATCACGCCGGTGACCATCTGCTTGTCGTAGCCGCGGCGCAGCAGTTCCGGCAGCGCGATGGTCGCCCCGATCGCCATGCCCGCAACCGACAGCCCGTTCATCGCCGAGATCAGGACCATGAGGAGGATCGTCCCTATGGCCAGCCCCCCGGGCACCGGCCCGAACCAGACGTGGAACATCCGGTAGAGGTCGTCGGCCAGGCGGCTTTCGCTCATCACGTAGCCCATGAAGACGAACATCGGCAGCGTCAGCAGCGGGTACCACTTCATCAGCTTCATCGCCGCGGCGAAGGCCAGCCCCTCGCCCCCCGTGCCCCAGAGCCACAGCGCCGCGACGACGGCAACGAAGCCGATCACGCCGAAGACCCGCTGGCCGGTCATCATCAGGACCAGCATGGTCGAGAACATCAGGATCGCGATGGCCTCGTAGGACATCAGACCTCGACGCCCCGGATCGTGGCAAGGTCGCGCAGGAACTCGGCGACGGCCTGCAGCAGCATCAGGACGAAACCCGTCACCATCACCACCTTGATCGGCCAGAGATAGGGCCGCCAGGCCGTGGGGTTCCTTTCGCCGTACTGCAGCGAGTAGACGGTGCTGTCGAAGGCGCCCCAGATCAGGA
>JALORM010000446.1 GCA_025458985.1 Paracoccaceae bacterium
CGCTGCCTACGGCCATTTCGGGCGTGCGCCCGATGCCGAAGGCGGCTTCAGCTGGGAGAAGACGGACCTGGCCGAGGCGCTGAAGGCGGCGGTCTGACCGCCGGCGCGAGGGTTGAAAACCGGGGCCTCAGGTCCCGGCCTCTGCCGCATGGAGCGCGGGCAGGAACGCCTCGAACTGCCCCACCTCCTCGATGTTGTGGGCGATCCAGGCGTGACCCATCTCTTCGGGGAATAGCCGGGGCAGCAGAATCCGGTTCACTACCGGCCCGATCAGTGGCACGACCAGGCCGACCTCCAGGACGGAATCGTACTCGGTTGCGCCGCCGAGGGCGGTGAAGCGATGGGCAAGGCGCGTCACCTGAAGACCGCCCGACCGCCCGACCGCCCGACCAGCGTGATACCCGCCTCCGAAAGATCCACCACCCGGTCCGTCACGTCGATGCGATAGCGCGGGTTCGCCTGGAACGCCTCGACGATGCGGAACGACGCACCAGGCCTCACCCCGCCCCCCGGAGCCTCGCGCGCCAAGGCCCAGTGGATGTGGTCGCGTGGATGCCAGACGTGGTACCGCTGCCGTTCGCAGCCCTGCCACAACATCGTCCCGCCGATGTTGCGGAACCACCAGGCCAGCATGGCAGGCGTGATTCCCCGCAGGGGCGCATGCGCGATCGTCATCTGCAACCGGCCGTCCGGCAGCCGCGTCAGCGTCCAGCGAGCGCTGTCCATAGGGCGGCCGCGCCAGTGGGGCTCGAACATCAGGCCTCCGATTGTCGCGCCCCGTTACCGCGTGTAGACGGCTCGCCATGAGTGACACCCATGATACACCGCCCCCGGAATGGCGCAATTTCTACGGACGCCGCCACGGCAAGACGCTGAAGGACGCGCAGAAGCGCTACCTGGAAGACGACCTTGCCGCGCTGTCGCCCGGACCCGTGACCTGGGCGGAAAATCCCGACCGCCGCCCGCTGGACCTGGCCGGCCGGTTCGGCCCGAAGCCCCTCTGGCTGGAAGTCGGCTTCGGCGGGGGCGAGCACATGATCCACCAGGCGACGCTGCACCCCGAGGTGGCGATCCTCGGTGCCGAGCCGTTCATCAACGGCGTCGCCATGCTTTTGGGCAAGATCCGAGAGGCGGGGCTCGACAACATCGCGATCCATGCCGGCGATGTGCGCGACCTGATGGACGTCCTGCCGACCGGATCGGTGGCGAAGGCTTTCCTTCTTTATCCGGACCCCTGGCCCAAGAAGAAGCACCATCGTCGCCGCTTCGTCACGCCCGAGCATCTTGGCCCGCTTGCGCGCGTGCTGGCGCCCGGGGCCGAATTCCGGGTGGCGACCGACATCCCCGACTATGTCCGCCAGGCACTGGAAGAGGTTCCGAAGGCTGGATTCGCATGGCGGGCCGAGGGGCCGGCCGACTGGCGCCGGCCCTGGGACGACTGGATCGCCACGCGCTACGAGCAGAAGGCCCTGCGCGAGGGCCGGGTGCCGCATTATCTGACGTTCCGGCGGCTCTGACCGGCGCTTGGCGGAACCGGAGCGCCGCGCTAGGGTTCATGCAGTCAGATGCCGCCGGAGGCCACGATGACCCGAACCGCTCTTGCAGCCGCCCTGGCGCTGGGCCTTGCGACACCGGCTGCGGCCGACTGCCGGTTCACGCTGCACTTCGCCTTCGGCAGCGCCGCCCTGTCACGCGCCGACGCGGGGCTGCTGCACAGGGTGGTCCGGGCCTATCCCGGCGCGTCCTTCGCGCTGTCGGCTCATGCCGACGACGACGGCTCGCCAGCCGGAAATGCACGTGTGGCGGAACGGCGGGCCGAGGCCGTGGCCGGCCGGCTGCATCGGGCCGGGCTGCGTGGAACGCAGGTCGTCGCGGTGTCGGATGCCTGGGACGTCACGCCCTCGACCGGGGCGTCGAGCCCGCTCAACCGGCGGGTCGATCTCTTCGTGGCGGGCTGCGATCCGTCTGCCCATCCCGAGGCCCGCCTGCCGTGGAGCCCGGGCGTGGCGCTGCACGGCGGCCGCGTGGTCCTGACCCGGCCGCTCGAGCCCGGCCGCTAGGTCAGCCGAAGGCGGCGGCCAGCGCGATCTCGACCAT
The DNA here is from genome assembly GCA_025458985.1 of Paracoccaceae bacterium. GTDB lineage: Bacteria > Pseudomonadota > Alphaproteobacteria > Rhodobacterales > Rhodobacteraceae > JALORM01. Next base: position 2,098 of record JALORM010000446.1, read on the forward strand.
GTCGCCGAAGCTGCGCTCGCGGTCCTCGGCGGGCAACGCCTCGTGCGTCAGCAGGTGGTCCGACACGGTCAGCACCGCAAGCGCCCGACACCCGTGGCGGGCCGCAAGCGTGTAGAGTTCGGCCGTCTCCATCTCGACCCCGAGGACGCCATGGCGGACCATCTGGTCCGTCAGGTCCGGCCGTTCGTCGTAGAAGACGTCAGACGAGTAGATCCCGCCGACATGCGTGGGCGTCCCCCTTGCCTCGGCGGCAGCCGCAGCGCGCCTGAGCAGCCCCCAATCGGCCGACGGGGCGAAATTCAGGTCGCGGAAAATCCCGCGGGAGGGTGTGGATAGCGTGGAGGCCGTCATTGCCAGGATCACGTCGCGGATTTGCACGTGGTGCTGCATCGCGCCGCAGGAGCCGATCCGGATCAGGGTCTTCGCCCCATAGTCGCGG